>JASHRE010000441.1 GCA_030037515.1 Candidatus Sulfotelmatobacter sp. | reverse complement strand
ATCGCGGATGCTGACCAGGGCAAACTCGGCCGCTGCGAAGAAGGCGTTCGCCGCCACGAGTAGCAGGATTAACAATACCCGCAGTAAGACAAAAGCGATCATGAAGGCTTCATTCTAACATTCGACTGTTGGCCCTCGGACTTCAGTCCTGGGACGTCCCACAACCACTGCCCCCCGGTTTCCCTCAGATTGAGTACAGTTGCGAGGCTCAAGGCCGAGGTCTGCTTTTTCGCTTTCCGTAACAGGTACTTAGGACCACAAAAATCGTCTTCAGAATGCGCTATCCTTTTCCTGCACTGCTTGTCTAAGTAGCAGGCAGAGGAGAGGTTCCTGCCGGTTTTTCGGTCTCGGTCGTAACCGACGTTTCGAAGCATACTCTCTCTAAATATTAGTCTTGAAATCAGGAACAAATAGCGACCACAGCACGTATTCCGAGTGAGAGCTGGCAGGAATCGGCAGGCTTGGAGCAGCGACCCCTGAAAACTCCCCAGTGGCACCGCCGTAAGGAGGGATTGTGAACGCTAACGGCACTCAAAAGAAGAAACGTCGCAGAGTATGGATTTGGAGCGGCGTAGCCATCGCCTTCGTGCTGCTGATTGCGGGCGGAGTGATTGCCGCCACACGTGGTGGGACGAAAATCGATCCCACGAAGCTGGCCAAAGTCGAACGTGGCGACCTGGCGAAGAGTGTGGTGGCCACGGGCAAAGTTACCCCTATCACCAAGGTCGAAGTAAAGTCAAAGGCCAGTGGCATTGTAAAGAAGCTCTATGTCGACTATGGCGACCGCGTGAAGCAGGGGCAGTTGTTAGCGCAGCTCGACAAAGCTGAAATTCAGGCGCAGGTCGATCAGTCGCGGGCCGCACTGGAAGCCGCGGAAGCAAACCTGAAGAGTGCGCAGGCCGATTATCAACGCGCCAAAGTCGACGCGGAAGGTCCCGATGTGCCGCTCCTCAAGCGCGCTTACGACCGCGACGTCAGCATGGCAAAGGATGGAGTGGTTTCGGAATCCGCGCTCGAAGACGCGCAGAAAAACTACGAACTGGCGCTGAACAAGCAGAACGTAGCGAAAGCGCAAGTGACGGTGCTGAACGCGAAGATTGCCCAGGCGCAGGCGCAGGTCGTTGAGGATCAAGCGAATCTGAAGCAACTGGAAGAACAGCTGAGCTATACCGACATCGTTTCCCCAATTGATGGCATCGTTCTCTCGCGCGATGTGGAAATCGGCGACGCTGTCAGCTCCATTCTCGTCCTGGGTTCGTCCGCTACGCTGGTCATGACGCTTGGCGACACCAGCGAAGTGTATGTCAAAGGCAAAGTCGATGAGAGCGACATCGGCAAGGTGTATCTCGGTCAGCGGGCCCGTATCAAGGTCGAGTCCTTCAAAGACAAGACCTTCGAAGGCAAGGTAACGAAGATTTCTCCGATGGGTGTGGAGAAAGACAACGTCACCACTTTTGAAGTGCGCGTTTCGATTCAAAACCCTGGCGGCGAACTGAAGGCCGAAATGACCGCCAACGCCGAGATCATCCTCGAAGAACACAAGAACGTCCTGCAGATTCCGGAAGGCTCGATCATTTACGACAAGGACAAGAAAGCTTACGTCGACATTCCCGATCCCAAGGGAAAAGATGGCATGGATAAGATCGCCATCAACATCGGAATCTCCAATGGCGCGAAAACCGAGGTCCTGAGCGGATTGAAGGAAGGACAGGAAGTCGTGTTGCAGTAGCGGCGAGTCGAGAGTCCTGAGTCGCGAGTGGCGAGGCGCGGCGAACAGGCATCACTCGACCTCATGAGCTTGAGAGAAGGGCAATGAGACCAGTTGCGGCATTGGCTTTTGAGGCTCGGGACTCGCAACTCGAGGCTCGGCACTCAGTAGAAACTCGGGATTCGTACCAGTCTCACGTCTCCATGCCGCTCTCGGAGATCTTTCGAGAGGCGGTCGCTACCTTCCGGGCGCACAAGATGCGGACATTTCTTACCATGTTTGGCATCGTGTGGGGGATTTCTTCCGTCATCCTGCTCGTGGGCCTTGGCCGCGGATTCGTCATCGACCAGAAAAAGCACATGGAAACGCTGGGCAAGGATCTGGTCATTGTTTGGGGAGGGCGGACCAGCGCGCAGGTTGGCGGACGTGCGGCCGGACGCGAGATTCGGCTGAACGTGGACGATGCGGAGTTAATTCGCGACGAGTGCTATCTGGTTAAGAACGTCAGCCCGGAACTGCGGCGGACGATTCCAGAAGTGAGCCAATTCAATTCGGCCAGCCGCGGCGTGGTGGGCATGTGGCCGTCGTATCAGGAATTCCGTTCTCTCAAGCTTTCGGAAGGACGTCTGCTTACAGACGAAGATGAGCAGGAGGGCCGGCGCGTGCTCGTGCTCGGCTCCAAAGCTTACCGGCAGCTTTTCCCCGGTCAGCCGGCGATTGGCGCGACCGTGCTCGTGCAGGACATACCCTACACGGTCGTAGGAGTTCTGGAGGAAAAGAAGCAGAACTCCAATTACAGCGGTCCCGACAACGATTACCTGTTCGCTCCCTACTCGGCGGTCTCGCGCGATTTTCCGCCTCCCGATAAGCCGGGGGCAGGGATCACGCGCGGCTACCTCGATGACATCGTTTTCCAGGTCATCAATCCCGAAGAGCATGAAGAGGCTGTGATGCAGGTGCGGCGCACGATTGCGCGGGTTCGGCACTTCGATCCGCTCGACAAAGATGCACTCTTCATCTGGGACACGATGGATGGCGCAAAGCAGCTCGCCAAAATTTTCGGAGTGGTCACGATCTTTTTTGGCTGCGTTGCGATCGTGACGCTCTGCCTCGGCGGAATCGGCGTGATGAACATCATGCTGGTTTCGGTCACCGAGCGCACGCGCGAGATTGGAACGCGCAAGGCTATCGGCGCGACGAAACGCGATATCCTGCGGCAGTTCTTCGCGGAGTCCGCGATGCTGACGACTGCCAGCGGAGTTATCGGGCTTTCATTCGGGCTCGGCGTTTGTGTTGCAATGACAGCGGTGCCGCTGCCTGACTTTGTTCCACATCCGATCGTTTCGCCCATTTCGATTATCGCCTCAATTCTCACCCTTTCGTTGATTACCGTGACGGCGGGCATGTATCCGGCGCGCCGCGCGGCCGACATGACACCTGTGGAGTCGCTACGCTATGAATAACATTCAGAATCTGTGCTCAACGCCCATCTTCGCGCGGCTGTCGTTTGTAGCCACGTTGGCCGTGCTTTTCGCATCCACAACCACGCTCGCTTCTACGCCGCAGGGAACCTTCGACCGCACTTTGCAGGTGAACGGGCCTGTGGACCTGGAAGTTCTCACCCACTCCGGCGACGTGACGGTTCGCGCCGGGGGCTCGGGATCGGTCCAGATTCACGGCAAGATCTTCGTCGGCGATCATTGGCTCTTCGGCGACCGGCAGGCAGACGTGCATGAAATCGAGCAGAATCCGCCCATTCGCCAGGAAGGCAACAGCGTTCACATTGATTATGTGAACGCGCGAAACATTTCCGTCGATTATGAAATCACCGTTCCCACCGATACCAGCATCCGCACGCACAGCGGCTCCGGCGATCAGATCATCGAGGGAACGCACGGCAATGTCGAGGTACAGACCGGATCGGGTGACATAAAGATGAGAAACGTCAACGGCGAGATTCAGCTGCAGACCGGTTCGGGTGATGTCCGGGCCCACGAAATCTCAGGCGCGGTCAAGGGCGGTACCGGCAGCGGAGACG
>JASHRE010000440.1 GCA_030037515.1 Candidatus Sulfotelmatobacter sp. | reverse complement strand
GGTCTGGAATCCGAGCGGCTATTTGTACAACGCCGTCGATCAGGTGAACGTTCATGTTGGATAGAAATTACGGTTGGTCTACGCGGCACATTCGGATCATGCTGTTCGCAACCCTGACGGTCCTGCCGATTGCCTCGCGCGGCCAGCAACAAACCTCGCCCAAACCCACTGCTGATCTTCCTCCCGGCGCGATGCAGGCAAAGGCAACAACCGCGTGCACGGAGTGCCATGAAGCGCGCATTATCCTGCAGCAGCGGCTAAGCAAGGGAGCATGGACGAAGGAAGTTGACAAGATGACCAAGTGGGGAGCGGTCGTCGATCCGGCGGATCGCGATGCGTTGATCGATTATCTGAGCGAGAACTTCGGTGCTGACAAGCCGCCGTATGAGCCCCCGCGGAGTGCGTCGCTTAAAAGCCCCAAGTAAGCTCAGCCAGAAACCGCAAAGCGCTCTGAACCCAGTCTCCCCCATGAACACTGCCCCGGCGCCGCTACCTGTGAGCTTTGACGATTGATCGTAGGAACAGGCACACGCTTCTGACAGGACATGCGTAGGTACCTCTACCGGGTGAAGAGCGGGGGGGGGAGAGCTCATGCCGTCCCGGACTGGTTCCGCGGTCCTCAGGCAGCACTTAATCAGGGAAAAGAAGGCAAGGAAGCGCGAGGCGTTACGCAGCATTCGGCCGTGCGCCTGGAAAACCCGAGCCTGCTCGGCCTGGCCAAAACCAAGTTAGCCAAGTCCATGCTCGATGCCGCCCGCTCGCGGGGCGAATGACCACACCATCCGGGGAAAACCGCGCCAGATGGGGGGCGGTTGAAGGCGTCGCCCCGACACAGAACCAATTTCACTCACTCTTTTGCTGCGCTGCTTCCCGCCTCTGTGGTTGCGGCTTTCTCGGGGCGTAGCAGCGGGAACAGGATCACGTCGCGGATGGTGTGGGAGTCGGTGAGCAGCATACAGACGCGGTCGATGCCGACGCCCACCCCTCCGGCTGGAGGCATGCCGTAGGAGAGCGCGCGGATGTAGTCTTCGTCCATCTGATGGGCTTCTTCGTCGCCGCGTTCGCGCTCTTTCAACTGCGCTTCGAAGCGGCGGCGCTGGTCTTCAGGATCGTTGAGCTCCGAGAATCCGTTCGAAATCTCCATCTGTCCGGCGAAGATTTCGAAGCGCTCGGTCCAGTCAGGCTCGTCGGGCTTCCGTTTGGAGAGCGGCGACACGGCGGTCGGGAATTCGTAGATGATCGTTGGCTGCGTGAGCTGCTCTTCGGCGACAGCTTCAAACAACGCGGCGATCGTTTTGCCCGTCGGCTGGTTCGGATCGTAAGCCATGTGCGAATGGGCGGCGTTGAAACGGTCGACGAGTTTCTTCACTCCTTCGGCGCTCGCGAAATCGATCATCTCCGCTTTTGCTCCGGCGCGTTCTGGCCAGAATTTGATGATGGCTTCGCGCATGGTCATGCGCTGCCAATGCGCCCAGTCGAGTTCGTGAACGACTTGGCTTCCCTCTTCGCCGACGGTCCACTTTGATTTCGTGGTGCCGTTGACCGCCTTGGCGGCTTCCGTGATGACTTCCTGCGTAACCTTCATGATGCCCTGATAATCGGTGTACGCCTGATAGGCTTCGAGCATGGTGAACTCGGGGTTCCAGCGCCATCCCAAACCCTCGTTGCGGAAGTTGCGATTGATCTCGTAGACGCGGTCGAATCCGCCGACCACGAGGCGCTTCAGGTAAAGCTCGGGCGCGATGCGGAGATACAAATCCATGTCGAGCGTGTTGTGATGCGTAACGAATGGGCGCGCGACGGCACCGCCAGCGATGGGCTGCATCATCGGCGTTTCGACCTCGACGAAGCCGTGCCATTCCATGGTGCGGCGCATCGACTGGATCATGCGGCTGCGCTTCAGGAAAACTTCGCGCACTTCGGGATTCATCACCAGGTCGACATAGCGGTGGCGATAGCGCAGCTCGACGTCGGTGAGGCCGTGCCACTTCTCTGGCAGAGGAAGAAGATCTTTGCTGAGGAATGTGAGCTCCTCGACGTGGATCGTGAGTTCGCCGGTGCGAGTGCGGAACAGGTAACCGCTGGCGCCGATGTGATCGCCCAGATCGAGCAGCTTGTAGAGTTCGAATCCCTTGTCGCCGACGGCGTCTTTCTTGACGTAGATTTGCAGCTTCTGCCCGCCCTGCCGCAAATGCGCGAAGCCGGCTTTGCCCATGAGTCGGATGGCCATGATGCGTCCGGCGACGCGGACCTCGACACGCGCTTTCTCGAGCTCCTCGGCGGTTTTGTTCGAGTAGCTGGTCAGGATCTGTTCGATCGTGTGGGTGAATTCGTACTTGGTGCGATACGTGGGCTGGCCAAGCGCTTCGATTTGCTTCAGCTTGTCCCGGCGTATGCGATAGATTTCTTCGTCGAGCGGCAAGGTCTTCCTTTCAGTGGTTTCGGTGGAAGGGGATTATAAATAACGCGTTCGGTGCAGACATGGGAAGAGGTGACGGGTTGGATAAACGGACAATTTTGTCGATGGCCTGAATGTAAATCTTCGACGAAACAGGAGTGAGTAATGGCAGATTTCGACGTTGGAACACAAGATATTGATTCCAAGCGGGTTGCAAGTGAAGCCTTTGGAAACAAGATTGGAAACAACAAGTGATGAGAGTGCGGAGGGGAAGTTCGGGAGCGATTGAATCTGAAAACATGGCTCCATCGCGCGCGTGCCGTGCGTTTGAACGTTGCGCTTTTGATGTTACCTTCGATGTCTTGATCCTGACGAACTTTAGACATTCTGGAACGTCTGTATTTTGACCTTCATACGCAGTGATACTTGCTGCCGTACACAACGTTGTGGTTCGATTCCTACCCTTCAAGTGCCATGAGGGGTCATTATATTGCACACAGAATATTGCACACAGACACGCACCCCGATCTAATACAAGCGCCTTATTTTTCGCGCCCTGAAGGGCGGGGCTTCAGGGCGCGACAGCGGGTCAAGGTTATCCCTCCACAAGGTGAAAAAAGTTGACTGTGGAAGGCTGTGCAAAATGTTTCCCGATTAGGCGCGTCTCCGGGCATGCGGTTGCTTTGCTTGGGCGCTTGACCGGGCATTGTAACGCCGGGCAATTGTCAGGCATCCCTGCGGGATCAGAATCGATTCTCCGTTTGTAGTGGGTATTTGGGGAGGATCGTCTTTCCGCGTTGGCGGTCGCAGAGTTGCAAACGGGAGTGCACGGTATCGTCCCCAGATTTGGCCAGAGTGAAAAACAGCGGGTTATAGTCAACCATCTGATCAGGGTACCTGGTGGCCCTAAAATCCCAACCTGGCGAACATCGCGCAGGGTGGTCCACCCGCCGAAAATCAGATTCCTAACCTGTTTTCCGCCATCATCGCGGGCACCCAATTTTTCCTTGGCTTCGTTGGGCCGTCCGGAATCGCCAGGCCGTTACTGGATGGGTGCACTAACTTTAACCTACTGCATTTACACTAGTTACAATGATCCCAATTGAGCCCCGGGCGTGCCAAGCGAGGCTTTCCACGGCTCGCGTCAAAGCGTAAAATTAGAACATCATGAACAGCCTTAATAGCAGTGTAATTGAGGAAATCTGTGCCCGTGTAAAACAACTTGGTTATGAACCCAGCAAACGAATCCGCCTGTACGGGGAAGAGTTTGAGGTGGTCTCTGATCCTTTCCCCGAAGCGGGAGGCATTGCGGTCAACGTCAAGCTGAAGAACGGACCCGGTACACGCGTCGTTCAGTTACCGGCGACGGTTCTGCAGAGTATGTCGGGAAAGCGGTCGAAAGCAGCCTGACAGCTGGGTCGATTCCTTCCGGTTCGCTTCGCTCACCGTCCGCCGTCATCCTGGAGATCTGGGCGCCGCGGGATCAAACTTCCCTTTGGGGAGGCCCCATTGTGCCTGGCCGCGCGGTGGGAAGCGGGCTTTTCTCGTCCAAGAGCTGGTTGAGTTCCCGCAGGATGGCGCGGAATTTCGTTGGATCCAGTTCGGTCACCGCCAATTCGCAGAGTTCGGTCCATCGATCTTTCATTGGTTCTCTTCCTCACAAAAGGTGCAAGGGTCATCCGCTTTTCTCGACGCCGAGGTTGGCCCCCTGATCGCACGAACGATAATCGGGTCGCTGTGCCTCAGTGTGAATACAGCGTTCGCTTTATCGGAGATTCGCGTCAAAGCGCCATTGAAGTTGTCCTGTGCGCGAAAATTGAGAAATTAGGCGTGCTTTTGGCGCTTTGGTTTCAGTGGCAGAAGGAGATGAACCTGTGGCAGGCGTAAATTGACGCCGCAAGGCTGAAATTGCCAACTCGGCCTGCGCGGACGGCGCTAGGAAACTCCGGTCGCGGCGTTGCGTTTTCCCGGCCCTCACGCACAGGTGTGATCTGAAACCCTAAACGCGGCCCTCAAGCGCCGCTGTCCACGACAAAGACGGCAACAGCAGGGATGAGCAGCAACGAGCGAAGAACATCAGATTTCTCGACTCGCCGTCGCATTGGCTCCGGTTCGCTCGAAACGACATTGAGAGTGGGACCACGCTGGTGCGCGCTGAAAGCCCCGTCCCCCTTTGCAGGTCAAAACGCCCTCCTGAGGCACAGAACTGGTTAGGATGGGGTACCCGCTTCGCAGAATTGCCGGACTCACACCCAGGTTCACCTCTGTCATTTCCAGTGCCGTGGTGGCGGCATCTGCTCAGTTAATCGCGAACCTGCTTTTCACAGGGCAAGGCTGTAGCGCGGGCCGTATAATTCCCGCTGTCGCGGAAGGCTGCCACGCTCTCGGGGTGGTTTGTCTCCGCGGGGAGAAAAAATGGTCGCGTCCGCGCCACAAGTCGGACAGAGATGCGATAGGGAGGAATGCATGAAGCATATCAAGAACATCGGGATTTTGACCGTGGTGGTTCTCGTGACGGTTCTGCTCACGCTCGCCTTCAGCGCCGCAGCGGCCCCCAAACCTGCAACCCAACCCGCCTCGGTGGCAGCCGTCCCGGCAGCCGCATTGGCCACTCCTTTGCCCGCGCCGCATCCGGAAATCCGCGCGGCTCTGGATGCGATGCACAATGCCAAGGATCACCTGGAACATGCGGCGCACGATTTCAGTGGCCATCGCGTGGAGGCAATCAAGCACCTGGATGCCGCGATTCACGAGGCGGAAATCTGCGACCACATGGACTAGCCGCAAGATCCGTTGCAGTTCTGTCGGGCAGCGTCGAGCGACGCTGCCTTTTTCATGTGGGGACGGGCACTCCTGCCGGCGCTGCGGACAGAAGCCGCCCACTCGGGCCTTACACGCATTTGCATTCGCTGCGGATCAGCACGCCGGTCATCGCCTGAGCGGCGGCGCGCGCATCGGTCAGATTGGCGTAGGGGCCATGCCAACGCGAGTGGTTGAGATCATGTCCGGAGGGACGTCCTTTGCCGTGGCTGCACTGTCCGCAGGTGGCGCGATGCAGAACGATTTTGTGCGGACCGGCGGCCCAGTTTTCATAGATGAAGAATTCGGCGGCATCGGGTGCAGGCAGGGGCTTGGTGATGAGGCCAGCTTCGGTGGCGATTCGTTGAAGGCGGGAGCGGGTGTCGCGGCGCATGGGCACCAGCGGCAAGCGATAAACTTCTTCGATCTTGCCCATCATGGCGAGCACGGCCTTCACCGGCAGCGGACTGGTCTCGATGAAATTGGCCTGCATCAGCGGAAAATATCTGCGATTGAGGACGCGTGCGGTCGTCCAGTCATTGGCAAGGGCGGCGCGCGTGAGCGCGGCCATTTCCTGAGGAATTTCGTTGGAGGCGACGGAAATCAAGCCGGCGCCGCCCAGAGCGATGGCTGGCAACGTAACGGCGTCATCGCCGGAGAAGACGAGAAATGTTTCGGGCACGGCATGGATCATCTCGGCCACCTGCGCCAGGTTGCCGCTGGCTTCCTTCACTCCGGCAATGCCGGGGATCTCGGCGAGCCGAGCGAGCGTCTGCGGTTCCAGATTCGACCCGGTGCGTCCGGGAACGTTGTAAACGATCACCGGCTTGTCGCCGGCGGCCTCGGCGATCGCCTTGAAATGGCGGTATAGGCCTTCCTGTGTGGGCTTGTTGTAATACGGCGTGGCCGTGAGAATGGCGTTGACACCGGGGCGCGCCGCGAGCTCTTTCGCCTTCTCGACCGCATCGTGCGTGGAGTTGGAAGTTGCGCCGACCATGACCGGAACGCGTCCGGCGGCAACTTCGATCGTGGTATCGATGACGAACAGCCATTCCTCATGCGTCAGCGTGGGAGTCTCGCCGGTGGTACCGCAGGGAACGAGAAAATCGATGCCGGAATCAATTTGCCACGCGATCAGGTTGCGCAGAGCCGTGTCGTCGATAGAGCCATCTTGCCGGAAGGGAGTGACCAGAGCGGTGCCACATCCACGGAATTGCATAGCTATAAGATAGCGCGAATGGGAAACAGTGTGAACGCCTGCCGGGCTAAAGGCCAATTTGACCCTTGACCT
>JASHRE010000439.1 GCA_030037515.1 Candidatus Sulfotelmatobacter sp. | reverse complement strand
AGAGCTGGAAGTCATTCGCGGTAGCAATCCGGCCAGCCTCGTTGGAGACGTAGGCGGTCTTGCCGTCAGGCGAGATGACGACGCTGTTGGGAACGTTGCCGACCCGCACTTCCGTGGGCTTGGACGGCGTCCCGGCCACGCCTGTAATTTTGGCCAGAGTGTCGTTGTTCATCAGCACTGCGTAAGCAGTGCTGCCGTCCGACGAGATCGCGATGCTGGTGGGATAGGAGGTGTTTGTCTCATCGGAGAAAAGCGAATAGGGGTAGCCGCAGGGGATCGCAAAGCTGCCGGTCGTTCCCGGAGGGCTGACGCCCACAACCGGGGGTCCCGTCGGAAGGCCGTCGGAGTTATAGCCCTTCGATGTATAGCAGGTGACGTTGGTCAGTTTGCCCGTGCTGTTGATGTCCATCGGAACGCTGACTTGAACGTCGTCCGTAAGCTTGCCCGTGGTCAGATTGAAGTTGGCGAGGGTAACGAAGCTTCCGCCCGGGCCGTAATCGCCGTCCTGGCTGAACAGCAGGTGCAGACCATCCGGTGTGAAGGCGATGCCCCCTTGGCTGCCGTCATCGTCGTAGTTGGTGCTGGAAGCGGCATCGAATTCGTATTTTGAAAGGACCGCGCCCGTCTTGACATCGAAGACCGTGACGGGGTACGGCGCACCCATTTGCAGCACGGCTGCGGCGTAATCGCCATTGGCAAGAGGCTTGGGGTTCATCGCAATGGCTTTGGCGCGGGTCGTGGTGCCTAGATAGACCGTGGTGCCGGCAGGGGTAATGATTGTGCCATCACTGACGACCCATGGTTCGCTCAGGGTGGAAGGGTAGTCCGGACCTTGCGCCCCATTTTTGTTGGCGCCCGGCTGGTACGTCGGGTAGGGTACGGACTGCGCGAGCGCCGGAATACTCAGCCCCGCTGTCAGCAGACCGACGAGCAAAGCGTTGATCTGAGAGATCTTTCGAGACATCTGTCCTTCTCCTTCGCTTGGGTTTGTTCCCTCGAGTGCAAAACCAGAGCCCTAGTGGGAACCCGAGCGAAGTCTAATCAAGCGCAAATGACGGCGGCATTGCGCGAGGATTACAGTTTTGTCATTCCATTGCAGCAAAGTGAATACGCGGCGTGACGACCTTTGTGCGGCTGAGCTGAGCGGTCGTTGCACTGCCATCCAGGAGCACCTCCGGAACGCTTCCAGGAGCCTTGATCGGGTGCGTGAGGAAATCGACCAGAATTTTCATGCTATTGGCGGAATTCTTTTACCCCAGTGCAACCGTGACTGCTCATAGTGGTTCACGCATAAGTTTTTAGTCTTGCTGTGCAGTGAGGTCTGGCGTTCGTTTGCAAAGATTCTTCACACTTGATCCATTTTCTGCGTAAGCAGTAATGAGATTCCAGGCAATGGGGGAAATTCTGCTGAGTTCCTGAATTCTTCCCTGAAAGTAGTTCTTCCGGACATGGTGGTTATCTACAACGCAAGTGTTTGCACCGGCCGGAATAGAGCCATCGCATCGCAGGGCCAGTGAACCACCTCGTGGCAGCGGGCTTCAACCGCTCGACCGACAACCAGTACAACTATAGCGACGCCGGAATCCAGTATAAGATTGCGATTTCGACGGGTCCTGGGCCGGGATTCGTCACTGAGAATTACGACTACGACAGCATCTACGTTGGCAACTCGTTTTCTTATCTCGATAACTTGACCTGGAGCCGAGGCCGGCGAACGGTCAAGGCTGGAGCCGAGTTACGCCACATTCAAATGAATCAGTCTTACGGCAAACCCGGAACCCTTACCTTCTCGAAGTTGGCGAACCTGGTGGCGAATTCGGTAAACAAGGCGAAACTCACAGGTTCCATGCCGGTGAATCATCTGCGCAAGAACGACATCATCGGTTATCTCGAGGACGAATTCAAGGTGCGGCCCAACCTCAACTTTAACCTCGGCTTGCATTACACCGTCTTTCAGATTTTCACCGAGGCGGAGGGGCTGGCCAATCCGTTTGATTTTGACACCTGCGGGGCGCAGGGACTCTGCGGCGTGGGCGCCAGTTTCGGCCAGCAGAACTACGGAGATTTCGATCCGCGCGTCGGCTTGGCACGGTCGCCTGACAGGGGCGGACATACGGTGGTTCGCAGCGGCTTCGGAATGTACCACGAGGACGGGCAGTTGGACGATCAGAATCTGCCTGCCAAAAACGAAGTCCCCTCCTATCCAGCGACAGGCTGTTCGAGCTCCCCGCTTCCTATACCGGAATCAACAACACAGGAACGACCAACTGCCCCGGAACGCTCATCGTCACCGGAACCAACAACTGCGGATTCGGCGCCGGAACCCTCTCACGGACGCCGAATAAAGGGGCCGGACACTTATGTTGAGCAGTGGAGCTTGTCTGTGCAGCGGGAACTGCCTGCCAACTTCGTGGGCACGGTCTCCTACCTGGGCAGTCACGGTGTGCACCTGCTGGAAGAAAGCTACGTGAACCTGATCACTCCGCCGGCCACAATTCCGCAATATGCGGCCTTTGCTCCCGCCATCGGCTGGCGCGGCTCCATCGGCATGAGCACTTACAACGGACTTTCCGTGGCGATGAGCGTCCCATGTCGCACGGCCTCCTGGTGGCGGCTAATTACACGTATTCGCACGAAATCGATAACGGATCCAACGGCAGCGGCGATGGCGACGAGATTCAACCGCAGAATCTGTTGTGCCAGACCTGTGAAACCGCCAGCGGCACCTGGGATGCCCGCCATGTGGTCAAAAAGTCGCGGAAGTTCGGTCCCGAGTGGAATCCCCAGCCTATCTTCGCACGTTGACGAAAAACGGCCGACGCGTCTTATTAGTTCCAGGATAGGCAGGCGGCTGCGGCACAAGGACGCGACGGCGACTACGCTTCAAGGTGCGTAGTGGGATACGAGCCCGGTTGCCGGACGCAACCTGCCGAGGCTTCGATAGTGTTCTCTGAATTTGCCAGGTCAAACCCTTACCACCGAGCGACCCATTAAATACGGGTGAGTGGGGACATCTGTACCAATGAATCTTTAAGGCCCCTCTGTCATCG
>JASHRE010000438.1 GCA_030037515.1 Candidatus Sulfotelmatobacter sp. | reverse complement strand
CGATCGGGAACGGGCTGTAGGCATCGATCTTCTTGTATCCCGCCTGGTGCGTCTTGCGCGCAGCCTCCACCAATGCGGTGGCCGAATCGAATTCCGCCATGATGCCGTAGATGGGATTGCGCTTCATATCCTGCACCCCGCTTTGCTGCATACACAGAGCAGGTTTCGAAGTGAGCGCACGTAACGAGGTCTCGATGCCATCATTCCTTCACCTCGGCTTCGGGCAGAAGCGTGCGCATTTCGAAGATCGAGATAGCCGGCAGGAGCCGCAGGAACAGGAACATCGCCGCCAAAAACATTCCGATCGTGCCGATGTACGTCATCCAATCCCAGCGGGTCGGGTAGTACATGCCCCACGAGGAAGTCAGGAAATCGCGGTGCAAGCTGACCACAACGATGATGAAGCGCTCCAGCCACATTCCAATCAGAATGACGAACGAGATCAGGAACAGCGCGGCCGGGCTCTTGCGCAGGCGACGGATCCAGAGCACTTGCGGAATCAGAATATTGCAACTGAGCAGCGCGTAATATTCCAGCGCGTAGGGGCCGTGCAGCCGATTCCACAGCGTGAATGCATCGTAGCGGTCGCCGCTGTACCACCCCATGAAGGCCTCAACGCCATACCCGTAGGCGACGATGAGGCCGGTCGCGAGCATGACTTTGGCGGAATTCTGCAGGTGACGTTCGGTGATGAAATCTTCGAGACCGTAAATTTTGCGGATCGGGATGGCCAGCATGAGCACCATGGCGAATCCCGAATAGATGGCGCCCGCGACGAAGTACGGCGGAAAAATCGTGGTGTGCCATCCGGGCACGATGCCGATGGCGAAGTCGAAACTGACGACGGTGTGAACCGAGAGCACGAGCGGCGTGGCCAATCCGGCGAGCAAAAGATACGCGGTTTCGTAGCGATGCCAATGGCGGGCCGATCCGCGCCAGCCAAATGACAGCATGCCGTAGATGATCTTCACCCAGCGCTTCTCGGTGCGGTCGCGCAGAGTGGCGAAGTCGGGGATCAGACCAATGAACCAGAACAGCGCCGAGATGGTGGCGTAGGTGGAAACGGCGAAGACGTCCCACATGAGCGGGCTGCGGAATTGCGGCCACACGCGCATGGTGTTGGGATAGGGAAACAGCCAATATGCGAGCCAGGGGCGTCCGACGTGGATAGCCGGGAAAATTCCCGCGGCGGCCACGGCAAACAGCGTCATGGCTTCGGCGAAGCGGTTGATCGAGTTGCGCCAAGATTGCCGCAACAGAAGAAGGATGGCTGAGATCAGCGTGCCGGCATGGCCAATACCGATCCACCACACAAAGTTGACGATGGCGAAGCCCCAGCCGGTCGGAATGGTCACGCCCCAGATGCCGATGCCTTTGACGAAGAGATAGCCGATGGCATAGAGCATCATCATGGTCAGCATGAAAGCCATGCCGAAGCCGACGAACCATCCGTTTGACGCGGGACGCGTCAGCACGATGGCGCTGATTTTTTCCGTGACCGTGCCGAACGTGTGCCCGGGCTCGATGACCGGAGTTTTTTCGACGGTGACGGTTTTTGATGGCTCGGGCATTGTTGGGATTCCGCGGGGGCGAAAGCCCCGTTCTTATCTCTGCTCCTGACGCCCGGCTGAAGCCGGCTCTTCCACGTCGGCGGCTAAAGCCGCGTGCTTGCTCCCTCCTCAGGGGCGCGACCGAAGTCGTGCCCTTCTCCAACCCCTGTCGCGCTTCGCGCCGCCGACCGCCGAAAGCGGACGGCCCTGCATTCTTACCCTTCCAGCTCCGGATTCGGATTGCGAATCTCGGCCAGATATGTCGTCCGCGGACGCGTATTCAACTCGCCGAGCAGACTGTAATTGAGCGCGTGCGCCTTCAACTTTGAAACTTTGCTGTTGGGATCGTTGATGTTGCCGAACACGATCGCTTCCGCCGGACAGGACTGCTGGCAGGCGGTCTTCAATTCGTCGCCCACGAGCTTGTCTTTGCCTTCGCGCACGCTGGCGGTTTCCGCATCGATGCGGGCTTCACTGATGCGCTGGATGCAATACGTGCATTTTTCCATCACGCCGCGACTGCGCACGCTGACATCTGGATTGCGCATCATCTTGTATTGCGGGGTATCCCAATCCTGAAAGAGCAGGAAGTTGAAGCGGCGCACCTTGTACGGGCAGTTGTTCGAGCAATAGCGCGTCCCCACGCAGCGGTTGTAAATCATGTCGTTCAGGCCTTCGGTCGAGTGATTCGTGGCGCCGACGGGGCAGACGACTTCGCAGGGGGCGTTCTCGCACTGCATGCAGGGCACGGGCTGGAAATATGCCTTGGGATTGTCGCGGTCGCCCTGATAGTAAACATCGACGCGAATCCAGTGCATGTGCCGTCCGATCACGCACTGCTCTTTGCCGACGACGGCGATGTTGTTTTCGGAAACGCAAGCCAGCATGCAGTTGTTGCAGCCCACACATCTGTTCAGATCAATCGCCATGCCCCAGGCGTACATTTCTTTGTCGTAGGGATACGGCGGATAGAGGGTAAGCTCTGGGACAGGATTTTCGTCCATTTCGACCGCGAAGTTTGGGTTCTTGCGGTATTCCTGGAGGCTGGCCTCGCGAACCAGCGGACGCGTAGCCCCGTTGGGGGTGTCCATCGACTGCATGCCCTGCGTGGAGGCGAGCTTGTAAGTGTCGCCGGTCTTGGTGATCTTCACACCGGATGCGATCCACGGATTCGCGGTGGTACGCAGTTCGTAGGCGTTGAAGCCTTGCGCGGTGCCGACGCGGCCGGCACGCCAGCGTCCGTAGCCGAGCGTGATGGTGACCGCGTTGTCGGGGAGTCCGGCTTGAAGCCAGACCGGGCCTCGGATTTTTTTCCCGTTTAGTTCGAGCTCGACAACGTCTTCGGTCCGGATGCCGAGGCGCTCGGCCATTTTCGGGCCGATGAGGACGGCGTTATCCCAAGTGAGCTTGGACATCGGCTTGGGCAGTTCCTGTAGCCAGCCGTTGTTCGAGAATTGCCCGTCGTAGATGGTGGAATCGCGCCGGATGTTGAGCTCGATGGCACTCGCGTCGGTGAGATTCATCTCCGATCGCGTCGAAGTCTTCCGGGAAACTTCTTTGGGAGCAAAAGTCGTGCCTTCGATCCATCCGTCATGCAGCGACTTGCGCCAGAACTGCTCGAAATCTGCCCCGGTGTGCTGGCCCTGCCAGTAGGCGCGGACCAGATCGTATCCGTTCGCATCGGCGTGGCCGTTGAGTAGAGCGACGAATTCCAGCGCGCTCTTGCCGTTATAAAGGGGGGCGATCAGGGGCTGGATGATGCTTGCGGTTCCGTCATAGGCGCGGGCATCGCCCCAAGCTTCAAGTTCGTGCGTCTGATTCACGTGCCAGTGGCAGAGTTCCGCGGTCTCATCGTTATAAAGTCCGAGATGCACCCGCAGCGGAACCTTGTCGCCCTTCAGCGCTTCGACGAAGTTCAGATCGGCTGGCGCATCATACGCCGGATTTCCGCCGAGAATAATGAGCAGATCAACCTTGCCGGCGTTCATGTCGGCAACAAGTTGTTTCAGCGAATCGGTCTGATTGATGGGGTTCGCGTCGACAGGATCGGTGTAGAAAACAGTCTTGCCGATGTTGCCGAAGTCCGCATTCATCTTGTGGACGAGGGCGTGGATTTCAGGGCGCAAGTGGTCGCCGACAACAATGATGCTAGATCCCGGTCGGGCATTCACGTCGGACCGTGCCGCCTGGAGAAATGTCGGATCCGGCCAGCCAGTGCTGTTATCCAAGAGGGAAGCGAACTCCGACGCTCTCGCGGAGACGTGATGGTCCGCCTTTGCGCCCGTTGACGTGGGCGTGCTCTCGATCACGTACAGGCGGTTCATCTTGCCGTCGGGATCGCGGCGGCTGGCAAAATCGCGGATGTATTTCGTATTCCCAGGGAAGCCGGCGTAGAGGAAGTCGGCGTCGAGCGAGACGATGACGTCCGCTTTCGAAAAATCGTAGCGGGTCTCGACCGGCTGGCCAAAGGCGAGCTTCGCGCCTTCGAGCACATTGTCGCGATTGATGGGCTCGTAAACGTGCCATTTCGCCTGCGGATAATTCTTAAGAAACGTGTGCAGTTGATCGGCCAGGGTCGGCGAAGTGACCGTTGTCGTGAGAACGCGAATGCCCGCGCCCTCGAGTGGCTTCTGCGCGGCGAGCGGGCCACGGAGAGCGCTCAAAAATCCCGCCCACGAACGCTGGTCGCCCATTGAAACCACGCTCTGCGAGCGGTCGGGATCGTACATGGTCAGCAGCTGCGCCTGTGCGAAGACGTCGGTGCCGCCGAGCGACGCCGGATGCAGATCGTTGCCTTCGACCTTCGTCGGACGTCCCATGTTGCTTTCGACCAGAACGGGGCTGGCGTATCCACCGAGCGTGAGCGCGGTCGCGTAATATTTGGGACGGCCCGGCACCACGCCGTCCGGCTGACGAACGTACGGGACGATCGCTTCTTTCGGAAGCTTGACGCATCCGGTCATGCCGGCCAGTCCGAGGGAGGCGCCCATCACTTTGAGGAATCCGCGGCGAGAAACGCTGTCGAGCCATTCGCAAGCGTCTTTGGGAAATTCGCGATGCAGGGCTCGCTGGAATTCGGGCGAGCCGGCGAGTTCTTCGAGCGAGCGCCAGTATTCCGGGCCGGATTTTGTGCCCGTGGCAGCGTCGAGTCTTTCGCGGACGACGTTGAGGTCCAGTTTCTTTGTGGGACAAACGTCTTCGTGTGGCGCGCCTTTCGAATTTCTATTGTTCGTCATTCCGTCAAAGCTCGGTTTTTTCCTTCGCCCCTTTGGGGGCTGGTTCACCTTTGATTCTTGCCTTCCCCCGACCTGCGCCGTGGGCTGAATTCGTTCGCCGCTGCGCGGCTAGATTCGCTGCCCTTAAAGGCGCGCCTTTGTGCCCCCCGTCCACGGCCCTAAAGAACCGCTTCCACGTTAAGGCAGGGGCGAATCCGCCGCCTTTCAGAGCTTACGGCCGTGCGGCACGGGCAAACTCGCGCCCTTCCCATTGGTCGCGCGGCGCAAGGGCGCGCGCGTCTTCTATCGATGGCACGTGCTGCAATTGGTAATGTCTTTCACGCTGCGCACGTTGTACTTCTTCACCAGCGCCGCGCCCAGCGCGATTTGATCCGTATACGTTTGTCCTTCGAACACGACCGGGTTCGCGCCGCTCGGCGGCTGGTACCGCATATTGAATACCTGATCGCGCGGACGCAGGTTGTTTTCCGGCGCCCGATGACAGCCCAGGCACCACTCCATCTGCAACGATTCCTGCTGATACATGAGCGGCATCCGATCGACCGGGCCGTGGCACGTATTGCAGCCGACGCCCTTGGTGACGTGAATGCTGTGATTGAAATAAACGAAGTCGGGAAGCTGGTTCACGCGCGTCCACTGCAACGATTCGCCTGTTTTGTAGCTGGCGCGCACTGGTTCGAGCAGTTGCGCGTTCGTCCAGATCTGCGAGTGGCAATTCATGCATGTCTTCGTTGGCGGAATGCCGGCGAAACTTGAAGTCTCAACCGAAGTGTGGCAGTAACGGCAATCGATGCCGAGTCCGGCGACATGATGCTGATGGCTGAAGGGTACCGGCTGGGGCTTACGCACACCGGCATAGGTCACATAGGGCGAGCCCTGGATCGCATAGCCAACCCAGGTGAGAGCCGCGACGAAAAACACCGCGCCAAATATCGTGGCCCGAGACAGTGTATTCGTGCTGCGCTGAAAGATCTGCGACATTAATCTCTATGAGATCTGGGACGAGGAGAACCGGGCGACGGTTCACGACGCCTGATGTCCGCTGTTGTTCGTGTGAAAGAAAACCACCCACAGGTTTTCTGAGTTGTCGTGAAAACAGACGATTATAAACAGCTGAGCGGTTTTTGTCGCGGGTTTTTGAAAATTCAGCGTAGAAAAAATCTTCGATGGGGAGGTCACGGGAAAACGTTGCGTTTTGCGGCGCAAGCAGCCGTCAGCTTTTGGCCTCCGTCCAGGGCCAACAGTAATTGTTTCCCACTGAGTAACCGCCAACTTCTCGCGGGCGGGGCGCCCGCGCTCCATCATCGCTAGCGGAGATTCATGACCAGCAGTTTCGGTTCGGTCATTTCTTCGATGGCGTAGCGCAGGCCTTCGCGGCCCAGTCCGGAATCCTTCACTCCGCCGTAGGGCATGTGGTCGATGCGGAAGGAAGGAACGTCGCCAGCGATCAAGCCGCCGACTTCCAGCTCGTCGTAAGCCTGAAACAACAGTTTTGCGTCGCGCGTAAAAATGCCGGCCTGCAGTCCGAAAGAAGAATTGTTCACCTGGCGCAGCGCCTGATCGAAATCTTTGTAGGGCTCGACTGTGACCACCGGGCCGAAAATTTCCTGGCAATTTACTTTCATGTCGGGCCTGGTGCCGGTGAGAACAGTCGGTTCAACCATCATGCCCTCGCGATGGCCGCCACACAGAACTCTGGCCCCAGCGTGAACGGCTTCTTCGATCCAGCTCATCGTGCGGACCGCGTCCCTCTCGCGAATGAGCGGGCCGACATCCGTCTTTTCGTCGAGCGGATCGCCGACCTGCAGCTTCTTCAGGCCTTCTACGAGCAGGTCGGTGAAGCGTCCGTACACGGAGTGCTCGACCAGGATGCGCTGCACCGAGATACAGGTTTGTCCGGCATAAGCGAAGCCGCCGAAAATGCAGCGCTCAGCCGCGTAGGCGAGATCGGCGTCGCTGTGGACGATGACGGCGGCATTGCCGCCAAGTTCGAGAACGACCTTCTTTTTCCCGGCGCGACGTTTGACCTCCCACCCGACCGGCACGCTGCCGGTGAAGCTGATCAGTTTGATGCGGTCGTCCGCTACGAGCACGCCGGCATCTTCATTGGAGAGCGGGAGAACGTTCAGGCCGCCATCGGGCCAACCCGCCTGTTGCACGCATTCGGTCAAAAGCAGCGAGCAGAGCGGAGTTTGCGGCGCCGGCTTCAGCACCATTGGGCAACCGGCGGCGATTGCCGGTGCAACCTTGTGCGCCACCAGATTGATGGGGAAATTGAACGGCGTGATGCCCACGATCGGGCCCAGCGGAAAACGGCGCACGATCCCCCACCGGCCGGCTGTAAATTCCTGCCAATCGAGGGGGAGATATTCACCGTAAATGCGGGTGCTCTCTTCAGCCGCAACGTTAAACGTGAACACGGCCCGTTCGACCTCGGTGCGCGCACCTTTGATCGGCTTGCCCGCTTCCTGGGCGAGGGTGCGAGCAAATTCCTCTTTACGCTCCGAGATGGAAGCTGAAATGCGCCGCAGCACGCGTTGCCGTTCGAAGGCTGGAAGACGACGCGTCGTGCCAAAGGCCTTGACGGCCGCGGCAATCGCCGCTTCCGCGTGTTCGCGCCGTCCCTGAACGACCCGTGCAATCAGAGTGTCGTCGTAGGGTGCGCGGATTTCCACAATATCACCGTCATCGTGCCAGCGGCCGTCGACAAAAAAGCCATGCGTGGCAACGGGAGCAATCGTCATCTCTGCCATGTTTCAGGTCCCCAGGCGGGCAAAATTATTATAGGACGCTTGTCGAGTGGGGAGCGCGGGTACACCGAGTGCGAGTCCGTTTGTAAAATGGCTTTGCTTCGGTCATGGCCGCTCTGCCAACAATTTCCGACCTCGCCCCTCGCCTGCGGCGTAAAGAAGTTTCGCCAGTCGAGATCACGTGCGATTGCCTGAACGCGATCGCACGGTTGAATCCATCGCTCAACGCATTCATTACGGTGATGGCCGACTCCGCGCTCGAGGAGGCGCGAAGCGCGGAAGCCCAGATTGCGCGCTCCGAATGGCGGGGGCCGCTGCACGGGATTCCGATCGCGCTGAAGGATCTCATCGACACGGCAGGTGTGCGCACGACCGCCGCCAGCAACTTGTATATCGATCGCGTTCCCCGACGCGATGCCGAAGTCGTTCGGCGGCTTCGGGCGGCAGGGGCCGTGATCATCGGCAAAAATAATCTGCACGAATGCGCCTATGGCGGCAGTTCTCTGATTGGTTATTTCGGCGACGTGCACAATCCCCGCGATCCAGATCGAATTGCCGGCGGATCGTCGGGAGGATCGGCGGCTGCCGTTGTGGCCGGCATGGGCTGCGCGGCCATTGGAACCGATACGGCCGGTTCCGTGCGCGAACCGGCCGCTCTCTGCGGTTGCGTGGGATTGAAGCCGACCTATGGACGGGTGTCGATCCGCGGCGTGATTCCGCTCTCGACATCGCTCGATCATATTGGACCTTTGGCGAGGAGCGTGACCGATGCGGCAATTGTTCTGCAAGCGATCGCCGGCTACGACGCAGGGGACATTACCAGCCCGAATGTTCCCGTCCCAGACTATGCCGACGCTCTGCGTGACGACGCGAGAAATTTGCGCGTAGGCGTGCCGCGCGATTATTTTTTCGACGATCTCGATCGCGAGGTTGCGGCGGCTGTTGATGCGGCTTTAGACACGATTGGCAGCCTGGTGGCGGAAATCACAGAGATTCGGCTGGACGTTCCGACCGACCGCACGCTTCAAGCGGCCGAGGCGTTTGCCTACCATGCCGAGGATGTCGCGCAGCGTTCCCATCTGCTTTTTCCGGAGACGGTGCGGCGGATTCGCCATGGGGAGGACGTTACGGCCGCCGAGTACATTGCACGACGCCGCGAACTCGATCAGGCGCGTCGCGACATTGCAACGGCGTTCGCAGACGCTGATCTGTTCGTCACTCCGACAATTCCCCTGCCTGCGCCTGCCATTGCCGAACTGAAAGCCGATCCGGAGGCGCTGCGTCCCGCCGAGTTGAAGTTGCTGCATAATACCCGGCCATTCAATGTGTGGGGATTGCCGGCCATTTCCATTCCTTGCGGGTCGAGCCGGGACGGATTGCCCATCGGTCTGCAGATCGCCGGGCCGCACTGGAGAGAAGACCTGGTTTTGCGGCTGGCATTTGCCTACGAACAAGCCCGGCGGTGAGACGGCGGATATCTGTCATTTCTCTCGCTGCATTTGCCGATAGGCTTCGCTTTTCGAGATACGTCGTTCTTTGGCCGCTTTTTTGAGAGCGGCTTTTTCATCGATCCCTTCCTGGCACATGATTTGTTGAACACGCTCGCGAATGCCCAGGCGTTGCGTGCCTTGTCGGCTTGAGGCGGATTGCTCGGCTTTGGAAATCAGGAGTGTGATCTCGCCCTTGACTGCGTCACGCCGCTTCAAAGTTTCCAGCACTTCGGCCGACGATCCACGCAGAAATTCCTCGTGCAACTTTGTGAGTTCTCGCGCAACCACGATCTGCCGCGTGCCGCTGAGAATGTCGACGACGTCCTGCAAAGCCTCGACGATCCGATGCGGAGCTTCGTAAAAGATCACCGTCGCGGGCGAGTACCGCACTTCCTCGAACAGGGTCCGACGTTCGCCTGGTTTGGCCGGCAGAAAGCCGCGAAAGCAGAAAGAATCCGTGGGAAATCCGCCGCCGACTAAAGCGGCCAGAAACGCCGACGGGCCGGGCACAGGAACGACGGGCAATCCCGTTTCGATTGCGCGCGAGATCAGCCGATATCCCGGATCGCAGATGCCTGGCATTCCTGCGTCGGTCACCAGCGCCACGCTCATCCCTTGCTGCATTTGCTCGACGAGTTCTGCCGCACGCCGGACCTCATTGTGCTCGTGGTAGCTGATGGTGCGGGTGGGAATCGCGTAACGCGTGAGAAGTTTTTGCGTCTGGCGCGTGTCTTCACAGGCGATCAGATCCACTTCTTTCAGCACGCGCAGCGCTCGCAATGTGATGTCCTCGAGGTTGCCGATGGGCGTACCGACGAGGTAGAGCGCCGCCCGCGCCAACGTGGCCTTCTCGTCTTTCATTAGTGGATGATGGCGCGGTATCAGCGAGGCTGGTCCGTTTCCATTGCATCCCCTTTCCGTGAATCCAACATTCGTTCCGGTCCACAACGCTGTGTGTTGCCCTCGCCGTGACCTGAGAAGTTCGGCTCTCCCCAGGGCCCTTTCGGCTGATGATCTGTCGAGGCTGCGGCTTTCCCTTGATGTTGCGGCCCGCTGATTTGCTCCCCCCTTTTTTTGCAAGGGCTTTTGACACTCCGCCTAGCCGCTCCGATCTCTCCTCACGCCCGGAGTCGGCTACCGGACGCTCCGGAGCTTATCCGGACAGGACTTTCACCTGTCAGAACAACGCGTGTTTCAGGACGCGCCATGGCCCGAAGTCTAACATTGCCGTAAGTTCGGGATTCGTCTGGCGGTTATCCTAACCTCAGCGCCGAGGCCCGAGCACATCATCCCTGCAGACTTTCAGATGGCTTTGTTGTTCCCTGAGACCGGAGACGCGTTCGCACATGGATCATCCGGATTTCCGCGTGGCAGGAAAGAATTTCCGCTACACTTCGATATCCTGACACAACGCGCGCCATGGTCAAACTGCCTCCCGAAGATCAGCCCAATTTCTCGAAGGATGGTCCCGAAGTTTTCGTGCCAGTGAAAGGTGGCTGGGGAGGGCCGGGGCGCAACGAGCGTGTATCTCAAGCCGGCAGGGAAACAAATCCTCGGGCGCGCTCTGGAGGCGGCAAGGCGAAACGCAGCGCCAAAGCGGCTGCTGCAAGCCCTGGTTCCGTAAGGCCACGCGTCCTGTTTGACGACGCCCCCAAAATTGACGGCGAACTGCGCCCAGCCCTAAAATCAAGCTGAGCTCAGGTCCTTCCTCGCCTCTTTTTTAAAGACATGCCACTTTACGAATATCAGTGCGCCAAATGCGGCCATCGCTTCGAGAAAATCCAGAAATTTTCTGATAAAAAAATCAAGAAGTGCCCGGAATGCGGCGGGCCTGTCGAGCAGGTGATCTCCGCGCCGGCGGTGCAGTTCAAAGGCTCAGGATGGTATGTCACCGACTATGCCAAGAAATCGTCGGCGACCTCCGCTTCCGACAGCGGGAAAGACACGAAAAAAGAAGACAAGGCGAAAGCTGAAACGACAAGCAAGGAAAGCAAGAAGGTCGAGAAGAAATAGAGAACCGCGCAGCGGCAGAGCTTCGCTCCGCCGCACGACCGAGGATGTACCTAAATAAGTCACTGGTTTTTCAGTTCCTGCTCGAAGTGGTCTTCAATCATGGTGAACAGATGTTCGCGCGCGTCGCGGCCTGAAATGCCGTGCGTCTTGTTGGGGTAAATCATGAATTGAAACTGCTTGCCCGCCTTGATGAGTTCGTCGACCATTTGCACGCTGTTCGAAAAATGCACATTGTCGTCGCCGGTTCCGTGGACGAGCAGCAGCGCACCATGCAGATTTGCCGCTACCCGGGTCACGTCGGAATCGTCGTAACCGGTCTTGACCTCTTTGGGCAGTCCGAGATAGCGCTCCATGTAAATGGAGTCGTAATTTAGGGAATTGGTGACCGGGGCAACGGCCACGCCGGCGCGGAAACGGTCGGAGTGCGTCATGGAATACAGCGTCATCGATCCCCCGTTCGACCAACCCCAGATCGCCACACGATTAGCATCCAGTTGGGGATAGCGCGACAGCAATTGATCCAAAGCCGTGAGCTGGTCTTTTAGCTCGATTGCGCCGAATTCATGCCGGATCGCAGTTTGAAATTTCCGGTCACGGCCGGGCGTTCCACGGTTGTCGACGGCGAAGACCGCGAATCCCTTGCGCGCCAGGATTTCGTCGAATGGATTGGGGAGACTTTTCGTGACCATCTGCGCCGCGGGGCCGCCGTAGATATTGATGATGACGGGAATTTTCCCGCTGGCCGAACCCTCGGGAGGAAGCAAAAGACGGCCATACAAAGTGGTTCCGTCATCCGTTTTGAATTCCAAATACTGGGGCGCGCGCAGGCCATATTCAGCGACTTCATCCCTCGCCTTCCACACCGGCTGGCAGGGTCCGGCGACGGCGCAGAGCGTCAGGGTCGGAGACGTCTGCGGTCCGTCGAAATTGTCGGAATAATGCTTGCCGTCATCGCTGAAGTCGGCGTGATGCATGCCCACTTCCGGCGTGAGATCGCGTACGCCTGAGCCGTCGAACTGCACAGAATAGACGTGCTCCTGCCGCGGATCATCTTTATTCGCTTCGAAAAATACCGTCTGGGCGGCTTCATCCGCGCCCGCGATCCCGAGCACTGCGTAGTCGCCTTGCTCCAGTTGCCGATCGAGCTTCGCATCCGCCCCCAACGGATTCTGCTTGTCGAAGCTGTAGAGATACAGGTGCATGTAGCCGTCGCGCCAACTGGGCCAGATAAATTGCGGCGTCGCTTTCAGAAAACGCGGTTCGACATGATCAAAATCGATCCAGGCGCCGGAAGCGTCTTCGGTCAACACGATGCGCGATTTGCCGTTTTTCGCGTCGATTAGAAACAGCTGCGCTTTATCCTGCCGCCGGTTCACCAGTTCCGCCCACATCACGCCCGGCTGCGCCCAGCCGAATCGCGGGATGTAGGTGTCTTCATCGTCGGTGAGCGAAATCCAGCGCACTTTCCCCCTGTCGATGTTGACCACGCCCAGCTTCACCACCGGATTCGGGTCGCCCGGCTGCGGATACTTCTGCTGATCGATCGTCGAATGTGTCTGGAGGCGATCGGCTATCGGGTAGGTGGGAACTTTGGTTTCGTCCATGTGCAGAAAGACGATGTCTTTGCTGTCGGGAGACCAGAAATAATTGCTGCGCACCGCCAGCTCTTCCGCGTAAACCCAGTCGATATCGCCATTGCGCAGATTTTCATTGTCGTCGTGTGTGAGCTGGGTTTCGTCTTTGCCGCTCGACGGCTGAACGAATAAATTGTGCTTGCGAACATACGCGACGTGATTGCCATCCGGCGAGAACTGAGCAGAACCGCTGGGATCGGGCGCCGACGTGAACTGCACCGCAGTTTGCGTGTCAATGTCGTAGAGCCACAGCTGTCCCTGGGCATTAAAAAGCAGATGCTTGGAATCTGGCGCCCACAGGTATTCGGCGACGTGATAGCGCGTCAGGCGCTCTTTCTCGCGCTCGTTCTTGACTTTGTTTACGTCCGGCGCGAGCGAAGCCAGCTTGTTGGCGCTGACCAACACCTTTTTCTCGCCCGTCGTGGAGTCGACATACCACAGTTCTCCGGTCTCGCTGCTCTGATCGCGCTGCACAAAAGAGAGCTTCGTTCCGTCCGGACTCCACTCGACGTTCTCCGGTCCCCGGCCGCCGAGCCCTCCCGGCTGATAGATGGCATCGATGGTTAACGGCTTCGTAGGTGCGGCCTGACTTTGGCTGAACTGGGCTGGAGCAAGGGTAAGGAACAGTGCCGGCAACAGGGCCAGCAGACGATTTTTCACATTCACGAAGCGACCTCGCACGAGAGATGAAGAAGAATGAAAAGTGTACACCGCACGTGCTGCGGCCCGCACGGATGGCGAAGAAAAGCTGGTCGCTACTGCCGGGGGAAGCGACTATGCCGTCATCGGCAAGAAGCTAAGTTTCCTGGCTCGGTTCGGGATGACAAAAACCAGCGCAGCAGGCTGCCGGCGAAGAAAACCGGAACCAGAGGAAGTCAAAACCCCCGCCCGGCTCCGCCAAAATCGGCGGGACAGGGGCAGGGTGCTGTGCTCCAATCCGCCTTTTCCCCTCGAGAGTCCGCCAATCTCGCGGATCTGGCGCGCCTGCGTGCTAAAATTGGGACAGATTCGTTCCCGGATGCTTCCTGACATCGAAAACCTGCTGAAGCTGCAAGAAGCGGACAAGGAAATCCGCCGTCTGCAGGAGGAAATCGCCGAACTCCCAAAGCGCGTCGCCGCCATCGAACAAAAGCTCGCCGGCACCAAAGCTCAACTGGAGAAGGCGCAAGCTGCCGTCAAAACCGACGAGTCCGCGCGCAAGAAACATGACGCCACCATCGCGGACCTGCGCGGCAAAATCTCGAAATATCGCGATCAATCTCTGGACGTAAGAACCAATGAACAGTACAAGGCGCTGTTGGCCGAAATCCAGTTCGCGGAAAAAGAGATTTCCGAAATCGAGGACAAGATCCTCGAGATCATGGTGAACGCGGATGCTCGCGCGACCGAAGTCAAAGCGGCA
The DNA here is from genome assembly GCA_030037515.1 of Candidatus Sulfotelmatobacter sp. Lineage (GTDB taxonomy): Bacteria > Acidobacteriota > Terriglobia > Terriglobales > Acidobacteriaceae > Sulfotelmatobacter. The sequence goes on along the minus strand of JASHRE010000438.1, from coordinate 2,053 downwards.
CAGGCCGAACTGAAAGAAGAAGCGGCTGAAATCGAGAGGGAAAAAGAGCGGGCGCGGCAGCGTACGGCAGAAGATGAAAAGCTTCTGGCGGAATGGCGCGGCAAGCGCGATCATCTTCGGACCGACATCGACGAAGACTTGCTGCGGCAGTACGAGCGCGTTTCAAAATTCCGCGGCACTGGCATCGCCGAAGTTCGCGATCAGAAATGCATGGGATGCCAGGTGATGCTGCGGCCGCAAACTTATAACGACATCCGCTCGGGCGACAAGATCGTTTACTGCGATTCCTGCCAGCGCGTGCTCTACATGAATCCGGCCGAAGAAAAGGTCGAACAGAAGCCCCTGGCACATCGTCCGCGGCGGCATCATCCCAAAATCGATGCTCGGCAGGCTTGGTATTACAAGCCGGAATTCGACGATGTCGGCGAAGCCTATCTCTGCTTCACCAACTCAGGCGGGCAAGCCAGCCGCCGCGTCTACGAGATTCATACCGGACGCATGATCGGTGACATACTCGTCCGCGAAGGCGATTTCCGCCACGCGTTTCCCGAAGATGTCTCCGGCTCAATCCGCCTCAACGGCGATTGGGACGAAGAAGAACTGGATGCCTGGGGAACGGAAGCGCCGATGGTTGTTCTCGACGCACTCTACGCCGATCTCGAACTCGCCCGCCATGAAATGAGCGCGCGGCCAGCCTCCAAGCCCGAAGTGCAAGCCGTCGTCACCCCTGGGCAAGCGGCTGGCTAACCAAGGCAATTCCCCAAATGGCCGTCGGAAGCGGAGATCGAGAGAAGCTGACCCGCTGCGCTCGCCACCCGAATCTTCCCCCCTGGCGACCTCTCTGCACAAAACATGTCGCCGGGGGTCAACCATTCCAGCCAATCGCCGATCTATGGCCTTCCTTGGCGCTTTCGGATTTCATATGCTGGCGCGACAATATAAATAGTGGGTTAGAACCCTTCCGCGAGGACATCATGCGAGAGATACCGTTGAGTCTCCCCGAAATCGGAATGATCAACAGCACTCGATTCATTATTGGCACCGGCCTCGGATTATTGCTGGCTGCAAAACTGGATAAGGAAGCCCGCAAAGCCGTGGGCTGGACCTTGATCGCCGTGGGAACCCTGGTTTCGTTTCCGGTGGCTATGACATTTATCGGTAAGCTGAGGGGTGGCCAGTCGTCGCCTCAGCCAATTTCAGACCGACACGCGGCCTGACCGTCGGCATTTCCTCCGGTCAGGCAAGGTTTTCGGCGGATTGCGAGGAAACGCGTGCGCCCTCCAAATCGGCTGCGGCACAGGCCCGGCGCTGTTGCCTACGGCGCGTACGGGAATTGAGGTTCAGGGCCTCGATAATTGCGCACCGACGCTCGCCGTTTGAAGGAAAACATCGCCCACGAGAGGCAGCGGTGCGACAATCGGCTGCCGCGCCGGCGATATGCGCCGGTTTCGTTTGAATCGCATTCTTCGCTTGTGACCGTCTCTTTTCGTCCCTTGCAGCTCACCGTCGCGGATCAGCCGGCTGCTTGCCGTCAGCCGGGGCTCGCGTCGCCGACGGAGGCCGGTTGGCATTCGACGTTTTTTTTAAGCGAGACTTGGACCGGCTGCCGCTTGGCATAGGAGATGGGATCCTCGAAGCCGGGTGGTCGCACGCCTCAGCTCCGGGGACTGTGATTGGCGGTTACTATCGCGAGGAGGCGGTCGACAACGTGGCGGAAGCGACGATTTTTCTGCTTCGCCCAAGGCGGTGGGGCGGGTGGCTAAATCTGTGAGGACCACCCCGCCCCCGAGCGCACAGGCATTAGCATGAGGTTCATGTCCCCGACTTGCGGTTTCTCAGGTCTACCCACGGTAAAGCTCTCAGTGCGCGGGGCCGCGCGCCTGAAATCTGGCCACGTCTGGGTTTATCGCTCCGACATCGTTTCGGCCGACGGAATCCCTCCCGGGGCGGTGGTCATCGTCACCGACCAGCGCGGCAAGCCCCTCGGCACTGCCCTCTATTCCAGCTCTTCGCAGATCGCGATCCGCTTGCTGTGCAGAGAAACGGCTCGCCG
>JASHRE010000437.1 GCA_030037515.1 Candidatus Sulfotelmatobacter sp. | reverse complement strand
TCGATTCGTACCGCACTCCTATGGTTTAATCGCGGGTTCGCAATTTCATGCCTCGTCTGATCCGGAGAGCTCATGATTCACGCACCAAAACGGTCTCTGAATATCGCTGCCCTTTCCCTCATTTTCGTTTCGCTGTCTGCCGCGCAATCGGCGAAATCCACTGCTCCGCCAGCTGATCTCGACTCGTACGTTGCGGCCTCGATGAAGGCATTCGATGTTCCGGGCATGGCCGTTGCCGTCGTGAAGGACGGCAAAGTCGTCATCGCGAAGGGCTATGGCGTGCGAAAACTTGGCGAACAAACGCCGGTCGATCAATTCACCATGTTCGCAATCGGGTCGAACACGAAAGCGTTTACCACCGCCGCTCTGGCGACGCTCGTCGATGAGGGCAAGCTTTCCTGGGACGATCCGGTGTATCAGCGGCTTCCCGGATTCGTGATGTACGACCCTTACGTCTCGCACGAAATGACGATTCGCGACCTGCTCACGCATCGCAGCGGCATGGGACTGGGAGAGGGCGATCTGCTGTTCTGGCCGCAATCGACCTACACGCGCAACGACATCATTTACAAGCTGCGTTTTATGAAGCCGAAGTCGAGCTTTCGCAGTCACTATGCCTACGACAACTTGCTGTACATGACCGCGGGACAAATCATCCCCGCAGTCACCGGCGTTTCCTGGGATGATTACATTCGGCAACGCATCTTCGCCGCGCTGGGTATGAATCACTCCGTCGTTAGCAACAAAGATTTCAAACCTGGCGACGATTACTCGGCGCCGCATGGGCGCGTGGACGGTAAGCTGCAAGTTCTCTCCTTGGAAGATCTCGACAATGTCGGCCCCGCCGGCTCCATCGACTCCTGTGCCGCCGATATGGCGAACTGGGTGCGATTGCAGCTCAATCGCGGCAAATTTCTGGATCGCGATGGACGACTGTTCACCGAGGAACGTTCCAGGGAAATGTGGTCGCCGCAAACGATTCTTCCCATCAACGACCCTCCGCCCCCACTGGCTGCGCTGAAACCGGAATTCGCGGATTACGCTCTGGGCTGGGGATTGCGCGATTATCAGGGACGGAGGCTCGTGGGCCACACGGGAGGGGTGGCTGGCTTCGTGTCGCGAGTCATGCTCGTGCCGGCGGAAAATCTCGGAGTGGTTGTGCTCACCAACGCTGAGGAGGATGGCGCTTTCGATTCCATTCTCTATCACGTGCTCGATTCTTACTTTCATCTTCCGTCCACCGATTGGATTGCGGCTTTCAAGAGTGTGCGAGACATGCAGGAAAAAAACGCGGCCGAGATCATCAAGAAAGCCGAGGCCGGTCGCGATCGGCACTCCACGCCCTCACTTCCGCTGGAAAAATACGCCGGTGTTTACAACGACGCCTGGTATGGACCAATTACCATTCACTATGAAAATGGCGGCCTGGTCATCACCTTCGACCACACCCCGACGATGGTCGGCGACCTGCAGCATTGGCAGTACGACACTTTCAAAGCTCACTGGCGTGCGCGCACGATCGAAGATGCATTCATCACGTTTTCGCTGAATGCCGATGGTTCGATCGAAAGTGCAAAAATGGCCGCAGTTTCGCCGCTGGCGGACTTCAGCTTCGACTATCAGGACTTATTGCTGAAACCAGCGGTAAAGGAGATGAAAGAGGTGAAAAAGTGAGACCTGGTCAACGAACCAATGCTTTGCCGGCGCAGGCAGTTCAAGACTGGAGGCAACGATGAGCAGCATTCGGACTTCACGTTTCAGGCAAGGTCGGGCCGGCCCTCTTCCTTCAGCAGTTATGCTGCGCGTGTGAGCCAACTCTCCATGGTGGATGCGTCAACCAGGCCTGCCTGTTGGAATCGAAGCTGACCTTGGGAGAACACCGCGAAATTCGGAATGCTGCGAATGTTGTACCGCGATGCAAGGAGAGGGTAACGTTCCGTATCCACTTTCAACACGATGGCGCGCCCGGCCATATCTCGTGCGGTTTGTGTCACGTGAGGTGCTGCCATCCGGCATGGTCCACACCAGGCAGCCCAGAAATCGGTTAAGACAGGAACCTTGCTCTCGCGAATAATCTCGCTGAATTGCTCTTCGTTGACTTCCAGTGGTTCGCCAAGGGCGGGCAGCTCTGCCTGGCAGGCTCCGCATTTTCCAGAATCGGAGAGGTGCCGGGCGGGGATGCGGTTGGACCTACCACACGAGGGGCAATTTCGAATCAGCGGCATATGCCTATTCTAGGCCATACATGACGTGGGGGCCGGATCAAACCCGGCGCTGGCTTTGAGCGGGGAGGAATTGAGAGGGTAGGTTAACTTGTACGCCGTGGCGGCCAGGTTGCCCGCTCCATTTTCCGCAGGGGCTCTCGCCGTTTTTGTGACGGCTGTAAGTTTCCTTCCACAGGCGCCTAGGTCATCATCGCGGAGGCAAAGCTGCTGCGCAAACCCGGCAAGAGAATAACGGCCAGCGGGCTTGAATTCTTGGCGCTCAAGATCTTGCCCGCCAGTCATTTGGGCCCCATGGATCATTTTCCAGTTTCCCGCTAAGTCGCCGATTCTAAGAGATCGACGGGGAGGGGGGAAGAAGAGTACCAATCTACTAAACTTTCACCAAGCCGAACGCAGCGAACTTGCAGATTTGGGCAAAATCTTTCTCTGGCGCGGGCCCCACGCTCCGCGTAGCGGGGCCGAGGAACAGCTCCATTAATTTCACGGCAGAAAAACGTTGTCCGTACTATAGACGGGGATGTTCGATTTGCGTTTTGCGCCGGTCCCAACGTTATAGAGCACCAGCAGATGATCTTCGACGATCAGCAACTCCTTTTCATTGAGCCATCCGACAAGCGTGGCGTGCGGTACGAACGCAAGCTTTCTTGGATTATCTTCTACGCTTTTCACCTCCAACGTCGGCAATTGCGCCAGCGCTTTGCGAATCTGTTTGGATTCTTCCGGATTCGCTTGCCCCTGCTCCGCTAACTGAATGGTCTGGTTGACCTGCGCGGTTGCAACGATGGTCATCGCAATGGACTTCTGATCGGGGGACAGCCGCGCGTTGGAAGTGTAAAAGCTGACGTCATAATCGGGATTCTTATAGGCCGCAAGCTCGTCAAAAACCGCCAGCTTTTTCCCATCCGTCAGCACCAGGGTCTGATCGTCGCTTTGATTGGCCCATCCGCAGCAGCCGGTATCGGGAATGGCTTCGACGATGGTTTCGCCATTCGAATCTGCGTCCAGTACGCGACGCAAAGGCTCGGTCAGTGGAGTTGCAACCCATTTCCCGCCTTGCTGCCGGTACATCGTGCTCGCCTTGTAGGCAGGCTGATCTTTGCCCGCGACGAATTGTGTCATCAGGAAAAAACCTGCAATGCCGCTTGTTGGAGCCCATGTCGTGCCGATCGGACAACTTTCCTCGCAGGCTCCCGTGGGACAACCGCATTCGGGGAATTTCGCGCTGCCGATATCTTCGCGTTGACCGCCGCGCAGATCGGTTTGCCAACCCCGCCAAGTCGTGGTGACCGAAAGATCGACATCTTCGCGCTGCAAACGCTGTTCCTCATTCGCAAACCAGTACAGATGGGAGCCATCCGCGGAGAGAAAAACTGACGGCGCGGTTTCGCTGATCAGTTGATTCGATCCTGTCTTACCGACTTGATGGGCCACGCCAAGGTCGGCGGTGAACGGCGCATCGCCATCCCACAGCCAGAGTTTGTGGGGCGATTTGAAGTCGGCGTCAAGCAACGGCAACGAAGGCACCGGTGCGAACAGAATCTGCCCCCTGCGGCTTACTTGCACGCTCGTCGGAGATTGCAGAGCTGCCGCGGGAACTTTCACGGTTTGTTTTACCGCGAACGTGGTCGGATCATATTCGACCATCTCTCCGGGCGCGCGCAGAACCCAGAGCCGTACTCCCTGCGCCGGTGCCGGCACAGAAAGCAAGATTGCGGCGGCCAAGATGGCGGGCGCTTTTTTCATAGACGTATTTATATCGCAGCCCGCCGCTTCGCGTGTTCCGCGTACAATAATCAGATTGCAATCGAAAGCAGCGCGCAGAGCTTGCCTGAGCTTGCCGAAGGCAGTGCCCTCGCCACACGGGAAGATTTTATGACCACTGCTCATCATCCTCGCCCACAAGTGACAACCGAAGTTCCGGCCGTTCCGCTTACCACCGAAGGCTACAGCGTCCTGCATCAGATGATGCGGTTACGTCGCTCGGCGTGGCGTGAACTGCCGCAAGCGGAACGATCTGCAATCGCGCAGCAAGCCTCGGCCACACTTTCCGAGGGGGAGAAGAATTCTGCCGGACAATCGGCGCTGTACTCGCTCATCGGCCACAAGGGCGATTTGATGCTGATTCACTTCCGCAACTCGTTCGCCGATCTGAATCAAGCGGAACTCACGCTGGCCAATTTGCGGCTGAGCGATTATTTGGAGCCCACGACGTCGTATCTGTCGATCATCGAACTTGGACTTTATGAATCGACACTGAAAATCTACAAGGAGCTCACCGATCAGGGGATCGAGCCGCATTCGGAGCAATGGAAGTCAGAGATCGAGTGCAAGTTGAGCCGGCACAAGGAAGCGATGCATCCGCGGCTTTTTCCAGAGATTCCGCCCACTCGCTACGTTTGCTTTTATCCGATGGATCGCCGGCGCGGCGAAGAGAAGAACTGGTACACACTGCCGATCGAGGAGCGCGCACGCCAGATGAATGAGCATGGCACGGTCGGCCGGCGGTATGCCGGAGAAGTGAAGCAGATCATCACCGGTTCGATTGGATTCGATGACTGGGAATGGGGCGTCGATCTTTTCGCCGACGATCCGCTGGTGTTCAAGAAGCTGATCTATGAAATGCGTTTTGACGAGGTCAGCGCCGTTTATGCGCTGTTCGGGCAGTTTTATGTGGGCGTGCGCGTTCCGGCGGCGGCGCTCGAGCAGCTTCTGCATGGCGAATTGCCAAAATAGAAGTTCAAGGTTTCGACCGGAGCTCGCAAGTTTGGATCAAACGCTGATCCCGAGCCTTAACAGCGGTGCGGCAACCTTTCCAACGCGGTTTAGAAACATTGCAACCCTGAAACTTTCAAACCCGGAGATCTCATGTCCACGCTTGGCTTCATTGAATACAAAGACGCGAGTCCGGAAGTGCGGGCGGTGTTTGAAGACATCATGGCGACGCGCAAGACCGACTGGATCAATAATTTTTGGAAGGCGCTTGCCCACGATCCAGCAACACTGAGGCGGACGTGGGAATCGATCAAGCAGATCATGGCGCCGGGCGCACTCGATCCGCTGACGAAGGAAATGATTTACATCGCGGTCAGCGTGACCAACCAGTGCAGCTATTGCATCGCTTCGCACACGGTCTCGGCGCAGAAAAAAGGCATGACCGACGCCATGTTCAAAGAGTTGATGGCAGTCGTGGGCATGGCCAGCGAGACGAACAAGCTGGTCACCGGATATCAGGTGGAGATTGACGAACAGTTCAAGAGCGGTCAGTAGTCGCGGATCGTTCGACCATCGGCAGCGAACATATGGGGACAGCCGGCCTTGGCTTGACCGGCACGGGCCGAAGGCCGGCTAGTTCTCAACGACGCTGCTCAAATTTCCACTCGTGCGCCTTCATATCGACCTTGCGTCCGCGGAAGCGAACTCCTTCAGCTTCCAGCCTGAGTCGTTGTTCGATGGCGGAATCGCCGCGAAGTTTGATTTCTCCGCCGGAGCCAAGCACGCGTTGCCAGGGCAATCCGAAGCCGTTTCGAAGAACCGCGGCGACTTGCCGCGCGGCCCCTGGGAGCCCTGCCCCACGCGCCACGCTACCATAGGTGGAGACTTTCCCGCGCGGAATCGCGCGAATGGCGCGCTCGATGCGCAAGCGCAGATGCACCCTCGCATCTTTCGTGGCTTTCTTCTGCCCCCGCCTTGTCACCCGGGTGGCTCCCCGGCGAGCTTCGCCCGCCCCGCCCGGATCGACTGCGTCCGGGCCCACACATTCCGTACCGGCGCGTACTGGGCTTACGCCACAGCTTCCTTGCGGAACGATTCGAGCGCTTCGTACTCGGAATTGTGCACGTCGAAAACCGTTAGAAGCTTTGTGACTTGCAGCAAGTCGCCGACGCGCTTGGTCAGATTGGCCAGTTTGATCGTGGCGCCTGCGTTGTGTGCCGTAGTGTGCAAAGCGACAAGCGTTCCCAACCCGCCGGAATCAATGTAGTTGACTTCGCCAAGATTCAGCACAATTCGCTTCATCCCATCCTGTATGGCCTTCTTCACTTCCTCACGCAGCGACGAAGATTCGTCGCCAAATACAACGCGACCGCTGCATCCAATGACCAGGATTCCGTCGACATTCTTTTTCGTAAGCTTCAATTGCATCGAGACCCTCCTTCGAGCTCTGCGTCAAGGCGGCGCGGGCTCGCAATCTTCGAGTTTTTCTGCCGTCCCAGCCTATCGCGTGCCCGAGCGCCGAGGCAAGCGCCCGAAGGCGTTGAATGGAGTTTGTGCTCATTTGCTTGCTGCGCATCTCGTATAATCAAATCCTCGACACATGAGTTACACGGTTCTGGCGCGCAAATATCGTCCGCAGAAGTTTTCCGAGGTGATTGGACAGGGGCATGTCACCCGTACGCTGCAAAACGCCATCGAGCAGGGGCGAACCGCGCACGGCTACATTTTCAGCGGGCATCGAGGCATTGGAAAGACCACGGTCGCCCGCATTCTGGCGATGGCGCTGAACTGCCGATCGCAGGACCATCCCGTGCCGGAGCCGTGCGGCGTCTGTGAGTCGTGCACCGAGATTCGCGCCGGCAATTCCGTGGACGTCATTGAGATTGACGCGGCCACGAACCGCGGCATCGACGAAATTCGAGAACTGCGCGAAGCGGCGCGCTATCGTCCTGCCCGCGACCGCTTCAAAATCTATATTCTCGACGAAGCACATCAGATTACAGATGCCGCGTTTAATGCGTTGCTCAAAA
>JASHRE010000436.1 GCA_030037515.1 Candidatus Sulfotelmatobacter sp. | reverse complement strand
CCGGTCGGGAATGAAGATCTTGCCCACGTCGTGCACCCGAGCGACATAGACCAGGTCGGCCGTTTCTTCCGACGAGAGTCGCAAAGCGCGGGCAATCACTTCGGTGTAACGCGCCACCAGATCGCCATGGCCGGCAGTTCGCAGTTCGCGCGATTCGGCGGCGCGGCTCAGAGATTCGATCGATTCCTTCAGCAGATGTACGTTGCAGCCATCCTCGGTGCTGCACAGCTTCTCCAGGGTAGAGATCAGTTCTTCCAGATCTCCCGGTTCGGTGCGTTCCCGTTGCAAAAATCCCTCGATATAAGCCGAGATTTGTTGTCGCTGCCTCGCGAACTCCTCACCCTCGGCAAACTCCTGCGCGGTCGAAACCAGATTGCCTCCGGAGCGTTTCGAAACGTACATACCGGCATCGGCGACACGAATAATGTCCTCAATCGAAAATCCATGCATGGGGAAGCTGGCCACGCCGAAACTTCCGGTGATCCTGTGCTCTGAGAGCATGGGATCGGATTCCAACCATTGCCGCAGGCGCTCCGCCAGCACCTGCGCTTGTTCGGCGCCGGTTTCCGGCATGAGAATGATGAACTCATCACCGCCGTAACGCGCAACCACGTTTGACTGGCGCGACTTCTGTTCGAGAAGACGCCCCACCCGCGCCAAGACGAGGTCGCCTTCGAAATGGCCCATGGTGTCGTTGACTTCTTTGAATTTATCGAGGTCAATGAGCACGACCGAAAACGGCCGTCCGGAGCGGGAAGCGCGTTTCCACTCCGCCGAGAGCGATTCCCAGAAAAAGCGCCGGGTCTTGATTCCCGTCAGGCCGTCCGTGATCGATTGCTGCTGCAGCTTCTGAAAGACGAAGGCATTGTGCAGGGCCGTGGCCAGTAAGTCCGCCAGAGTGTTAAGGATGAGCACGTCCTGTGGTGTGAATGCGTTTTCGTTGCTGCTCTCAACATTCAGAACGCCCAGCAGCGACTCGGCATAAGTAATTGGAATGCAGAGTACGGCGCGGGAATCGGGCAAAATTCCCGTGAAAATTCCCGGCAGTGAATTCTGCACCAAAGCGCGCTCGCCGGTGCGGGCTACGCGACCCAGAATGCCTGTCCCGAGCGGAATGCGCTTGCCTTCCGCATGCGCCGTGGTTCCCGCTTCCGCTTTGATCTCGATTTCTTTCGTGCCGTAGTCAAGCAGGCCGATGCCGATGTGATCGAAGCTGAAGTTCTTGTGAATTTCGCCCGCGATCTGGCTCAACATGTGCACAGGATCGTCGCTTGAAATGGCAGTGCGCGAAATGTTGTTCAAAAATGCGAGTTGCCGCGAACGCCGCTGCTCTTCCGCGAACAGACGTGCGTTTTCCATCGCCACGGAAATCTGCCCCGCAGCTGTCACCAGCACGTCAAGATCCCGCTGTTCGAAAACGAATTCCCGCTCGGGATTCAGGGCTACCATCGCCCCCATCGCTTTGTTTCCGGTGAGGATGGGCGCGGCAATCATGCATTTCGCCGGACGTTCTGGGACGTATGTGACGCCCAGGCGGGTGCGGAATTTTTCCAGTTCCGACCGAATCAGTAGGGCCTCCCCGGTACGGATCACGTATTCGGTAAAGCCGTTCAAGAGTTCGCGCGACCGTTTCGGGAGCACGCGATTGTCGCCGACTTCAAGCTCAAACCGGATTTCGTCGCCATCCTGAAATGCAATATAGAAATTGCTGGTATCGAAGATCTGCCCCAGTTCGATTTGAATCGTGCGGAGAATTTCATCCTGATCGAGACGCGAACTGATCGCGTTGCCGATTTCCGTGAGCAATTCGTATTCCTGCGTGCGCCGATGCGCATCGTGCCCCACGACGTAATTCTCCAGGGTGAGTCCCAACTGCAGCGCAAGTCCCACCATGAGCCGCGGCCCCGATGAACCAAACGCGCGTCGTTCGGCGTGCGGAAACAACAGCACCCCGAAGTTGTGGTCTCGAGTTTGTAGCGTGACCGCAGTCAGATTGCGAACATGGGCTTGCAGCAGGACGCGCTTGAATTCCGCGAACGTGCCGGTCGCTGCCACCGGAAGCGGCTCGGTCATTTCCGCCAGATCATGCGCGGTAAAAATTCCGCTCTGACGATAGGCGAGATCGGAAATGTAGTCGGCTGCTCCGCTGCGCTCCAGAGCGTCGACGAATCCTGCGGGAAATCCCTGCTGCACCGAGGGCAGCAGTCCACGCCAGCGTTCCGTGATGCAGATCGCGGCCCGTTGCGTAGGGATGGCGCTCATCAGCCTCTCGAGCGCGGCTTGCATGCTGGGAACGAGGTCTTCGGCAAACAGCAGACGCCGCGGATCTACGCCCAGCGTCGACAGCGCCAGCGTGTTTTCTTGCACCGCGTTGCGCTGGTTCTCGAATAGCACCATCACCATGGCGATACCCAGCAGCATCTGCGGCACCGGGCCAAACAGCCGGCTGGCGTTGCCGAAAACTTCCACCAACGGATTGTGCAACTGTCCCACGCCCATCAGCACAGCCCAGAAAGCCAGCGACACTCCGAGGACTTGGAAAGCCAGCGATCCACGCTTGTGGCCGCTCAGATAAAACACAGCAGAAGAGTAAAGAAGGATGGCGGCCAGCCCGATACCGAGCCGGATGGTGGGTTGCGCGTCGGGACGGAAAATTCCGTTCACGATGTGACCGCTCAGGGTGAGCAACGCCAGGGCAACGCCGATCGTGGCCACTGCGGCGTCGTACCAGCGGAAGTTGTAGGTCCCCCGCATCAGCCGCGTGGAAGCGAAGATGCACAAGGCCATCGCCACCAGAAACAATTCCCCCGCCAGAAACGCAAAAGGAGACGACGGAAACGCGTCAAAAACGTAATGCAGCGAAAACGCACCCCACGCGAGTTGCCACGCCCGAAAATATGCCTGCCGGCTCTGTTCCCGCAAATAGGTGAACACCAGGAACAGCAGCACCGACACGAAGCCGGGAACCAGCACTGTTGTAATGACAATATTGTTCATACACTCGGCGAGACTTGAGACCTGCTCCTCACTCGCGCGGAGGGACACTGCATTTATCGTTTCATACCGGCGTCGGGAAAAACAATAAGATTTCGGTACATGGCCTTAGCAAAACGCTGCATGGTTATCCCAATCCCGGAATCACCCTGATGTTTGGGCACTTACTCGTGGTCGACAGCCTGGTCCAAGTACGCTTTTTCGCCGCGCCAAAGCAAATGAAAAATGGGCTGCCCCACTTGTGCCCGCTTTGCAAGAAGTGGGATTTTTGATAGAGGACCGATTTTCGGGAGCGAGTCGAATGGGGATCTCTCGACCTCGCATCCCTAAGCCCCGGCGCTTGACCGCCCTTTTCTGCGGCCCGTACTATCGCTAGGGAGATTGGATTTCGGCGCACGCTTGGAATGAATCAGATCGACCGTACTTCTTCCGCCAACCTACGCGTTCGTTTCGCTCCTTCGCCCACGGGATTTCTCCACGTGGGCAGCGCGCGAACTTTCATTTTCAACTGGCTCTATGCCCGCCACAACCACGGAACCATGATTCTCCGTCTCGACGACACCGACGTGGAACGCAATACCGAAGCGTCCGTCGATTCCATTTTCGACGGCCTGCAATGGCTGGGGCTCGACTGGGATGAGTCTTACAAGCAGTCGGAGCGGCACGAACTGCATCGCAAAATCGCTTGGTCGATTTTCGACAAAGGCCTGGCGTATCGCGATTTCACTCCCGCACACACGGGGGAAAGTGAAAAATCGGGTGTTCAGGGAACGTGGCTCTTTAATGCCGACATGCGAGAGCTGCCGCGCGAGGAAAGTAACCGCCGCGCCGCCGCAGGCGAGCCGTTTGCGCTGCGCTTCCGCGTGCCTCGAGAGGATGCCATAGGGCGACAGCTGCCCTCGGCTGTCGGATTTGCCGAGGGCAAATTGTCCGTCCATTTCGATGACGCAGTTTACGGAAAACAAGTGAAAGCGACTGCTGATATTGAAGACTTTGCTCTTCTCCGTTCTGACGGCATGCCGACCTATCACCTCGCTTCCTGCGCCGATGACGCCGACTTGACCATCAGCCATATCATTCGCGGGCAAGATCATCTCACGAACACGTTCAAGCACGTTTTGATTTTCGAGGCCGCAGGCCATACTCCGCCGCAGTTCGCGCATCTGCCTTTGCTGGTCGCGCCCGACGGCACGAAGTTGTCGAAGCGCCGCCACGGTCCCGTCGTAAGCGTCACTACCTACCGCGACGCCGGATTTCTGCCCGATGCCTTTATCAATTTCCTGTGTCTGCTGGGTTGGTCGCCGAAAGATGATCGCACCAAGATGAGCCTCGGGGAATTGACCGATGCCTTTTCGCTCGAGGGCATCAATCGCGCCAACGCAGTGGTGAACTTCAAGGAGCCTGCTGCAGCGCGCCCGCTCTCGGGCGCGATTCCCGAAGAAACCTTCGATGCCAAAGCCGTCTGGCTCAATGCCGAGCACATTCGCGCCTTGCCCATCGACGATCTCAGTGAGCGGCTGCTGCCGATCGTGCACGAGCAGTACCCTAATGTGACGTCGAAAACGATGTTGCGGATCACGCCGCTCATTCGCGAGAGGATCAAGTTCCTGCGCGACGTGCTGGCCGCAGCCGATTTCTTCCTTGTCGAGCAGCTTAGGCCATACGACCCGGCCGAACTCATTCCCCAAAAAGGGGACGCGGTCATGGCGCTGAAAGCGCTGCAGAAAGCGCGGGAAGTTCTCGCGAGTGTTGAGTTCAATCACGATGCGCTGGATCATGCGCTGCGCGCCGCCGCACAAGAACTCGGCCTCAAGGCCGGACAGATGTTTCAGCCCGTCCGCGTGTCCGTTTGCGGACGAAAAAATGCGCCGCCGCTGTTTGAAACACTGGAAGTGCTGGGGAAAGAAACCACACTAAGAAGAATTGAAGACGCGATCCGAAGGCTCAGCTGACCATGTGGGGACAGCCGCCGCGGCTGCCCTGGGGAGCGAAGTTTTAAACGTTGCCAATCGGTCGGAATGTGCGAGCCAGACTTTTCGCGTCCTACCGGCAGTGGCGTGATCTAAGTTAGTTCGCAGTTTATGGCTCAGCACGGAGAGGCTCATTTATGAAGGCCGTTCAGATTTCTAAGGCTGCCGGTAACTTCGAAGTCGTCGAACGTCCGATTCCGCAGCCGGGACGCGGTCAGGTTCGCGTCAAGGTCGAGGCTTGTGGCATTTGTCACAGCGACGCTCTTGTGAAAGAAGGGCACTGGCCCGGTCTGCAGTATCCGCGCGTCCCAGGACACGAAATCGCTGGGCGCATTGACGGCCTCGGCCCCGATGTCACGCTCTGGAAGCCCGGTCAGCGCGTGGGCGTCGGCTGGCACGGGGGGCACTGTTTCATCTGCGACGCCTGCCGAAGCGGGGATTTCATCCTCTGCCAAAACGAGAAAATTACCGCGCTCAGTTTCGACGGTGGCTATCAGGAATACATGGTTGTTCCGGCCGAAGCGGTTGCGGCCATGCCGGACGATCTTCCTGCCGATGAAGCCGCGCCGCTGCTCTGTGCCGGCATCACCGTTTATAACGCGCTGCGCAATTCTGGAGCGCGCTCCGGCGACCTCGTCGCGGTGCAGGGCATCGGCGGCCTCGGCCATCTCGGGATTCAGTATGCGCGGCAAATGGGATTCCGCACGGTCGCGATCGGTCGCGGCACCGACAAGCAGCCGCTGGCCAAGAAGCTAGGCGCGCACGAATACATCGACGCCAGCACCGGCGCTCCGGCCGAGGCGCTGCAAAAACTCGGGGGGGCGCGCGTGATCCTGGCCACTGCTCCCGACTCGAAAGCGATGTCGGCATTGATCGATGGACTTGCAGGGCACGGCAAATTGATGGTGGTGGGCGCGGGGTTTGAGCCTCTGACTCTAACCCCGACCCAACTCATCATGCGAAAGCGATCGATCGAAGGCTGGGCTTCCGGAACGGCAAAGGATTCAGAAGACACACTGCGCTTCAGTTCGCTGACCGGAGTTCGCCCGATGATTGAGCGCTATCCGCTCGAGAAGGCCGGCGAAGCCTACGAGCAAATGATTAGCGGCCGGGCGCGCTTCCGTGTTGTGTTGACGATGGGAAGTTGACCCGGGACAACGATTGTTATCCGAGCGGAGTTCCCTCCTGCGTTTGGGCGGGATCGAACGGACTCGGGGAACTGGTCTTTGAGGCTCAATCCTTCTGCAGAAACTGCACAATCTCCGCGGGTTCGGGGCGGTCGGTGTAATCCTCGTTCGCGCGCGCGTAAAACACGGTTCCGTCACGATCGAGGATGTATGTTGCCGGAATCGGCAACTCCCAGCTGTGGTCGCCATTCGTGAACGGCAGATTTACGTACGCCCGGCGATACACGGCCTCCTGCGCGGCCGGAACTCGGTATGCGAGCCCAAACTGACGGGCGACGTGGTTGAGTGCGTCCGACAGCAGCGAGAAGCGCAGCTTGTGCTGATCGTGCATAAAGAAGGACTGCTTTACGGTTTGCGGAGAGACCGCGACCAGCGATGCTCCGGCCTGCTCGATCTGCGGCAGGACGACGTTCATGGCTTCCATTTGGCTTACGCAAAATGGACACCAGCGCCCGCGAATGAAGCAGATCGCGACCTTTCCTCTTCTGAGTAAGCTGGAGGACGAGATCAGTTTGCCACCTTGATCTTGAAGCTCGAACTGCGGCGCTTTCGCGCCGACCGGAAGAATATTCGCCGCAAGCTTTCGAGCCTTTAGTCCGGCGATCGCCCGCGCATGAATGGCCTGTGTCTCAGCAGGAGCGTATTTCCCGATCAGCTCTTTCCGCTCAGCGAAGATCTGGCCCAGAGAACGCGTGTCGAGACCACTCTGCGATTCTTCGAGTGAACGCCACTTCATGACAGGGACTCCGCCGAACGCTAGGGATTCTTCAACTCCGTTGCCGTTGCTGTCGCGGACCGCACCTTTGCTCGGGACGACAACTGCTTGGGCGTTGCGTGATGACAGTGTCTCCTACGCTTTTTGGTCTGCTGGCAACTGGGCATTGGCAACTGTTCTTTCTACACTCCTGGCAGCTTCATGCCCGCCAGTCGCCGGGCGAAGCTGGCTTTGCCCATCTGCTTGAACATCTTTTTCATCTGCGCGTACTGGCGGAGCAGATTGTTGACTTCCTGAATGGTCGTACCGGATCCGCGCGCGAT
The DNA here is from genome assembly GCA_030037515.1 of Candidatus Sulfotelmatobacter sp. Taxonomy (GTDB): domain Bacteria; phylum Acidobacteriota; class Terriglobia; order Terriglobales; family Acidobacteriaceae; genus Sulfotelmatobacter. Next base: position 110 of record JASHRE010000436.1, on the reverse strand, counting down.
GCGCTTGCGGCGGCTGCCGTTGATCACTTCGTGGTGCGTCCGCTCGTGTGAGGTCATCGAGTTGATGATCGCCTCGACGCGGTTGATTTGCTTCTCGTCGACATGGTCGG
>JASHRE010000435.1 GCA_030037515.1 Candidatus Sulfotelmatobacter sp. | reverse complement strand
TCTACGCCGATGACGAGGGCAAGATTCACGCCGACGCCGACAAGCCGGCCGATGACAAATCGCCTGTGGTGAAGTAGTTGGTGGTCCCCCGTGTGCTCATCGGGGGAAATCATCCCGGCTTTCACCGGCCGGGCGAGGCAAGCCGGGTGCGGAGAATCCCTTCGCTCGATGTGACCAAAGTTCCAATCGCCTCTAGTCCTTCCTGTCCTTTGCATTCCTGGTGGGATGCCGCACCATAAGCAGGATTGGAAAACTCTCAATCTCCCCCAGATTCGAGAATCGCGTGAAACCCATCTGTTTTGCGGCGATGTTATTTGCGGCGCTTTTATCGCAGGCACAAACGCAAACCGCAACCAGCGCCGGATCCCAAGCCGCCACTCCGTCTACGACCGTTTTTCGAACCATCAAGGCGACGCACTATCGCCTGCAGGGCGGATCGACGAAGGTCGACTTTCAGGGCTCCGATCTGCTGCACGCCTCCGGCGAAGCCAGGGTCGAAGGCAAAAAGACCAACTTCGAGATCGACGCGAAGTTCCAGGGGGTCGAAGACGCCACCAAGTTCGGCCTCGAATATCTGACCTACGTTTTGTGGGCGGTTTCGCCGCAGGGACGGCCAGTGAATCTTGGTGAACTCGCGCTCGATAAGAACGGCAGTGCCCACGTGAAGGCCTTCACCGATCTGCAGACGTTCGGAATGATCGTCACCGCCGAACCATACTTCGCCGTGACCCAACCGGGAAACATGGTCGTGATGGAAAGCATTTCCGACAGTGGCGCCGCGGCGGAAAATATCGACGCGAAATACGAACTGGTCGCACGCGGAACCTACTCCTCAACGAATTCGCATATTGAAGGCGCAATCTTCGGCATTGACCGCAACACTCCGCTGGAGCTGTTCGAGGCGCGTAACGCGGTGCGCATCGCACACGTGGCCGAGGCGGACAAATATGCAGCCGCGATCCTTTCCAAAGCCGGTCAGCAGTTGATGCACGCCGAAGAAGTCTATCGACAGAAGACGAAAAAAGAGGTCGTCGAAGCCGCCGCCAAAGAGGCCACTGAAACCGCCGAAGAGGCTCGCGTGATGGCGGTCAAACAAAAAGCAGAGGCCGAAGCCCAGGCCGCAGCCGACGCCCGCGAAGCCAAAGCCCGAGCCGACGCGGAAGCCGAAGCGAAGCGCCGAGCCGACGCGGAAGCCGCACGCCAGCAGGCCGAACAAGCCCGCGCGCAAGCTGAACAGGCTCAGGCAGAAGCCGAAAAAGCCAAGCAGGAAGCGCTCGCGGCCGCACAGGAAGCTGCGCGTCAGAAAGAAGAAGCGGAAAAGGCCAAGGCGGAAGCTCTGGCCGAGCAGCAGGCGCTGGCGGCGGAGGCCGACAAAGCAAAAGCCGCCGCGGCGCAATCCGAAAGCCTGCGGCAGCAGGCGGAGCAGGAAAAAGCCGAGCTTCGCGCCCGGCTCCTGCAACAGTTGAACTCGATTCTGGCCACCCGCGACTCCGCCCGCGGACTTATCGCCAATATGAGCGATGTCCTGTTTAAGAGCGGCAGCTACGAACTTTTGCCCGGCGCCCGCGAGCGGCTGGCGAAGGTTTCTGGAATCGTCCTCGCGTATCCCAGCCTGCATCTCGCGGTGGAAGGACACACCGACAGCATCGGCAGCGACGAATACAACCAGAATCTCTCCGAGCAACGCGCGGAAGCGGTTCGCGATTACTTCGTGCTGCAGGGGATTTCGGCGAACTCGATCGAAGCGCGCGGACTCGGCAAGACCGAGCCGATCGCTTCAAACGACACCCCGGAGGGCCGCCAACAGAATCGGCGCGTGGAGCTGATTCTCTCGGGTGACGCGATCGGGAACGCGATCATTGATGAGGCCCAGCCGGCGCAATCGGCATCAGCACCGAGACCATAATCGATCTGCGATAGCGGCTTAATTTTCTCGAGCGCGGCGTCGTCCTAAGCGGAGCCCTTTTTCAGGCGGAGCGAAGGATCTCGCGTGCACCGCTCCAGACCCTTCGGGCCAGATCCTTTTGCCCCGCTGGTGAATGCGCGGACCTTCGGGATGACCCCGAAGCTTGTCTACACGCGAGCTCACCGATTCGCTCGCCCCAGCACATTTCCGGCGAGGTAGATCACGACGAGTCCAATCAACAAGATCAAGCCTTCTACCCGCGTGGACCAGGCGTGGAGCGCGTCGAACTGCACGCGGATAGGATCGTTTGGCGCGACCGCCCCGAAATCGCCGGCTTGCGCACGCAGCGCGTCCATCCGAGGGATAATCCAGAACTGCGACAACAACGTCAAGGCAAGCATGAGCGCAACCAGCGCGTGCCGCGCGGCGAAGATGTGCACGGCGCCGTCGGTCCACCGGCTGTAAATCACCGAACTGAGCAGGAATACAATCGCGCAAACCATTGCGAGGTAGTGCAGTTTGCCTAAGGCGCGTCCGACGACGTTGCCGGCGAGGTGTGTCGTGGGTAGGACCTGAAACGCCGTCGGCGCCAGTACGAACGCGAAGAAGATCAGACCGCCGATCCAGACGACCAGCGAGAGCAGGATTAGGTATCGCAGGAAGCACATGGTGGGATTATAGAACCCCGTTACCTCGAACGAGGCAGCCTGATTGCGCCCCGGACTCGAGGCCAAGGGCATTCCGCTCACGGAAGGTTCCCTGGGGCTATCGGCTCCGGGTGATCGAGGATCCCGCGGCGATCAGCTGTTCTCAACTATCCCAACGAGACTGCATCTGGCAAGAATGCTCGAGATGAAGCGTAATCGTGCAGCGAGTTGCAGGCATCCTGTGCGACTGGTCGGCGCTACAACTCTGCTTTTTTCATCTGCTGCACGGCATAATCGCAGGCACGCGCGGTCAGCGCCATGTAGGTCAAGGACGGATTCACGCACGAAGACGACACCATCGCCGCACCATCGGTAACAAACAGATTCTTGATGTCGTGTGCCTGGTTGAACGAATTCAGCACCGACGTTTTCGGATCCCGCCCCATGCGTGCAGTGCCCATCTCATGAATGCAGAATCCCGGCGGGTCGTCGCCCTCAAACGTCTCGATTCTGCGGCCGCCCGCCGCTGCCAGCATCTCCGCGGCTGCGATCTGCATATCTTTGCGCAGTGCAAGCTCGTTCTCGCTCCAGGTGACGTGCATTTTAAGCACCGGAATTCCCCAGGCGTCCAGCGTTTGCTTGTCGATCTCCACATAGTTGTTGTGGTTGGGCAGGCACTCGCCGAAGCCCCCAATACTGAATCGCCACGGCCCCGGTTTGCTGAGCGACTTTTTAAAATCCACTCCGAATCCAGCCTGCATGATGCCGCGCTCCCAGCCCTCGCGATAGCCGCCGCCTTCGTAGCCGTAACCACGGAGGAAATCCTTGTGCTGGGTCTTCACGTTGCGGAATCTCGGGATGTAAACTCCATTGGGCCGTCTGCCGCGAATGATGCGATCTTCATTGCCGGGAATGATCGCTTCGGCACCCGCAGCCATGACGTGGTCCATCAGATTGTGGCCTAACTCGCCGCTCGAGTTTCCCAACCCGTTGGGATATTCCGTGGTGGCGGAGTTCAGCAGAATTCGCGCCGACTCCAGCGCCGATGCACAGAGAAACACGACCTTCGCGTGAAACTCGATCGACGCTTTGGTTTGCGCGTCGATCACCCACACTCCGCTGGCGCGACGGGTTTTCGAGTCGAAGCTGACGCTATGGACGACGCTGTACGGCCGCAGCTTCATCCTTCCCGTTTTCTGAGCCGCCGGAAGGGTCGCGTTGATGCTCGAGAAGTAGGAACGCGTGATGCATCCGCGCTCGCAGGGACCGCAGTAGTGACACGCCGCACGGCCCCGATGATCCACGGTAAGGACAGCGCAGCGTCCGATCGTCACCACGCGTTCCCCGCCAAAATACTTTTCCACCGCGTCGCGAACGACTTTCTCCGCACAGTTCAGCTCCATCGGCGGCAGCAACTTGCTATCGGGCAGGTGCGGCAGACCCAGCGCCTCGCCCGAAATGCCGACAAAATCTTCCACGTACTCGTACCAGGGAGCGATGTCGGTGTAGCGGATTGGCCAATCGATCCCGATCCCCTCCCGAAGATTCGCTTCGAAGTCGAGATCGCTCCAGCGGTATGTCTGCCGGCCCCACATGATCGAGCGGCCACCCACTTGCCGTCCCCGAATCCAACGAAACGGCTTGTCGGGCGCGGTCGTGTAAGGATTCTCAATATCGCTGACGAAGAATTTCGAAGACCACTCGTCGCACGCGTAGCACGTGCTCTGAATTGGCTGGTCTTTCAGCTGGCGCTTTCGATCGCCCATGCCGCGAAACTTCATCTCCCACGCGGGAACGTGTTCTACGAAGTCCTCTTCCGGCGTGATCGGACGCCCTGCCTCGAGCACGAGCGTCTCCAGGCCCTTCTCGCTCAATTCCTTCGCGGCCCAACCGCCACTGATTCCCGAGCCGACCACAATCGCGTCGTAAGTAATTTGTTCGCTCACTGCCGCTCAGGCCTCCTTGTCCGGTGAACCCTGCGCGCAGCCGTCGTGCCGCTCTGGGATGATTTCATAATGCAACTCCTGGGTGGCTCCGGCTTCCGATGTGTAGTAGGCAATCAAAGTCAGCCGACGCAGCATGGGATAAAAATTCGCGCCGCCCACACCGCCGAGGCCGCGTCTTCGCCGGCGCGGTGCTGTGTCATTTGTCTCCTGGAGCATCTCCTCGCCTAGCGCGACCAATATCTGCGATTGCTGCGCCGACGAACACTCAAGAAAGGCCTTGCCGAATAAATTCTGCGTGCGGGCATCCACGTCCGCCAGACCGTTCAAAAACTTGGTACGTTCCGCGTCATCGCTCCATTCGGTCAGAATCAGGTCGATGAACGCGGTCGCTCCCACGTCCGTGGCGCCGGGCGTGTCGGACCGCGGGATGATGAGTTCGGTCATTACCCTCAACATCGCTTCTTGGCGGGCATCCAGGGTTCGCGGGGCCGCCTGCCCGGAAAGCAGCGCCCGTGTCTCGCGCATCATCGCAAGCATTTTTCCGGGCGCCAGTTGTAGTACCGCTCCGGTGGCCAACATTCGCAGCAGGTCTCGTCGTTGCATTCGCAGAATCCTTTGGGTTGGTCTATGTTACCCGATTCGCCCTCGCGTCGCGCTCTTGTCGCCAGTGGTCCGACCGTTTTTATACCCCAGCTCCGCATTCGATCCGACCCTCGTTGCTGGTGCGGTCGCTGTCCTCACTGCGAGTGAAGAGAAGGATTTCCAGACAAACAAGCCACCGTTTCACTGGAAACCTTGGGGCAGGAAACTCGATGAGGGCAGACATCTGGTTACGACCCTTGACTTCACCCTCGGTCGCGGGAGTCGAACAGGAAGTTCAGCCTCTGTTGTCTGCGGTCAATTGAACAAAGTAGGTCACCAGGGCCATTGCGGTTCTGACAGCGGTACGGTCCTAGCGCCATCACTCAACACATCACCGGATCGTCGAAATAACTGAAGGTCGGCAGCCAAACGCCTTCTTGGCTTCCCTTTTATGCCACCGAAGCCGGCGGAACGCGCGAACCAAGCTTACACACCCTTATCTGCTACCACCCTTGCCGCCAGGAGTGGCGCGAGAAAGATTGATGCAAAACGCGCGTTCCGATCAAACTCCGTCACGGCCTCGCTTTATCGCCGGCTTGATCCAATTTTGATCCCTGTGGGTGGGCCGCAGGGGCCCATGCGTATCTCAAAATCCCGGCGGCAGGGTTTTGGGGTGATCGCGGCGATAGCGGCGACCACGGTCTTGCAATCTCTGGGTATCCGGTAATCCTCAACAGCTCATCAGACCCAAATGTTATGGCAACCGTATTGAACCTTCCACTTGCAGTTTTCGCACTGTCCCTGGTCGCGATGTGGTCTTCGGCACAAATTGGAGTTTATTTTCGAAAAAGGGTCTTTCCGCTCCACACCGGGGAGCAGGAAGACTTCAGCCTTGTCGTACCCGCCACCCTGACACTACTAGGACTAGTCATTGGTTTCAGTTTTGCGATGGTCAGCGGCCGCTACGATCAACGCAAGAACTACGAGGAGGCAGAGGCCAATGCCATCGGTACGGAGTATCTTCGCGCCGATTTGCTTCCCGCCTCCGACGCCGGCAGAGTGCGTGAACTGTTAAAGAAGTACATCGATCAACGCGTGCTCTTCTTTCAAACTCGCGATGAACATCAACTTGGAAGGATTGACGTCGAAACACTGCGATTGCAGAGCGAACTTTGGTCGGTGGTGCAAGCAACTGCTGCCAAGCAACCAACCTATCCGGTCGGCCTGGTGGTTTCCGGCATGAACGACGTATTAAATTCGCAGGGATACACGCAAGCCGCGTGGTGGAACCGGTTGCCGGTGGCGGCCTGGATCTTTATGGTCGCTATGTCCATTTTCAGCAGCTGGCTCATCGGCTACAGCTCACACCAAAGCGGAATGGTGCGGTTTCCGGTTTTACCCCTGGCCCTATCTATCGCTTTCTTTCTCATAGCTGACATCGATAGCCCGCGTCATGGCCTGATTCGAGTGGTCCCACAAAATTTGATGAGCGTGTCGCGATCCTTACGCGCAAAGTAGGCACCCCACAGTTGAATGCTATTCCATTGGTGCAATATCCCTGGTTTCGTGAGTCGACCTCCGGTTTGCCCGAAGATGAGCCTTGAGGAATTTCCTGTTGAAAAGCGCAGGAAACACGTTCTTCGACAGGTCGCGGGAGTCTTGTCGGCGGTCGGGACAGAGTCAATTGAAAAATCGCGATGCCCGCATCTTCCCGGGTTGCTCGTGCCCGCCCTCGCAACCGTCTTCGACGGCGCTCAAGGACAGGCTCGGTCGGGCTGGGGCGCCGAATTCAGCAACGGTTCACAAAAGGCAAATCCGGCCCGCGTTCTGTCCGATGATCGGGTGCCCACCGGACCGGCGCTAAAGGGGAAGCTGGTCATGGGACGCGGTTTACGCGACCCTGAAGCGCCGCTCTTCCATGGCCGCGCTCGGGATGACGCCGGATTGTTTTGCAATTTCAGGGACCGGGCTGGTGCTCGGGATTGAACTCGCTTTTGTAGAGTTCCCAGCGCTTGCGGACGTCGGCCATGATCGCCTGGTATTCAGGATCGGAACGCAGGCTGTCGAAATTCTTGTCGCGCTGAAACCAGGGGTAATTCATGTCTCCGAGAGCGACGGTGCGCCGGAACCATTCGAGCGCATGGGGCTTATCGCCCAGCAGGGCGAAGATGCCTGCCGTCCAGTAGGCACCGTCTGCGTCGGTGATCTCCTGCGGCCGCCGCTGAAGAATCTTGCCGTCAATCTGCTCGACCTTGTCGCGCTGATTCCGAGAAGCACACACGAAGCCGGCCATCATCTCAGCCGTTTCATCGCCGGGATCGTGCGGGCGAGCGAGCGCACGATTCAAAACCGTCTCGGCCTCCTCAAGGTTGCCCTGGTAATAAAGCATGCCGCCGAAATAGGCCAGGGCCTTGAAGTGATCGGGATTGTTCTCCACCACTTGGCGCATTTCCTCTGCTGCTTCATCCGTTCGTCCGCTATAGAGAAGCATACGGGCATGCATCCAGTGGGGCTGAAGGGCGGTGACATTCAGAGTCATGAGGCGGCGGTAGGCCCGCTCGGCAATGTCGTTAAGTCCTGCGTAATAGGCCGAATAGCCCAACATCTGCCAGGCATTCTCGTCGTTTGGGGCCAGAGCCACCGCCTGTTTGGCGGCACGGAGCGCCTCCTGCTCTTTGCCCGCCTCGGCGTTGGCGCCGGCCAGCGCAACCAATCCATCGGGCATGTCGGGTTTAATGCGCAGGGCACTCTCAGCCGCGACCTTGCTTTGTTTGAGGTTGGCTTCTCCATCGGCAACAAAGTTGGCGCTCTGCATGCCATAGAACTGCGCCAGCAGCGCGTACGCCTCGGCAAAGTCTTTGTCCAACGAAAGCGCATGCAACAGCAGACGCTTTCCCTGTTCAAGGCTATCCAGGCGCGAATTTACAAAATACTCGTTCAGGTAGAAGCGCGCCTGCAGATAGTCGTTGTACGCCTCGACGCTGGTTGTGACCGGCTGTTGTATTGATTTCTGCTCGCTGGGAGAGATTTGAATTTGCAGACCCTCAACCACTTTGCCCGCGATTTCATCTTCGAAGCTCAGGACATCGGCGCTTTTCAGATCGTACCTTTGCGACCACTTGATGTTGCCGCTTCGGCCGTCAATCAGCTGAACGGTCACACGAATCACGTTAGACGAGCGCTGATATGTGCCTTCGAGAATGCTTTCGACCTCCAAGGCTTTGGCGATTTCCGCCGCGTCAGGAGTATCTTTTGCGTATCTCAACACCGAGGTCGTTGGCCGCACCGCGAGCTTCTGCAGCGAAGTCAGACGGCTGATGATGGCGTCGGTGATGCCGATGCCCCAAGTGTCACTCGTGCTCGCCGAAATGTCGTGAAAAGGAAGTACGGCGATGGTTTCGATGTTGGGCCTGGAAACCGCGCTGGACGGGGCGGGAGCGGCAGTGCGGAAATTTCGAATCCCGACAGCGACAAGCCCCGCCGCGGCTACAACAGCCGCGACTACGACCGACGCCAGTTTCGTGCGGGAGCGCTTCGTGGATCCGCTTCGGCCGGAGTCGGCGGAGTCGGCCACTTGCATCCGCTGGGACTCGGTATCCCGCTTCAAACGCTTAAGATCGGCTTTCAGTTCGGCGGCCGACTGATAGCGGACCTCGCGGTCTTTTTCCAGGGCCTTGGAAATCACAGGTTCGAGCTTGGCGGGCAAATCGGGATTAAGTCGAAGCGGGTCGACCGGCGATTTGTGCAAAATGGAGTCGAAGATCGCACCCGACGTATCGCCGCGGAAAGGAATGGTTCCCGTCGCCATTTCGTAGAGCACCACGCCAAACGAGAACAGGTCGGTGCGGCGGTCGAGTTCGAACCCGCGCACTTGTTCGGGCGACATGTAGGCGACCGTGCCCAGGGTGCTTCCCGGGCTGGTGAGATGCTCTTCGCTGACGTTAGTCACGGTCGGGGCTGCCTCGGTCGATTGCGACTTCTGCGGCGACATTTTCGCCAGCCCGAAATCCAGAATCTTGGCGTGGCCGCGCTTCGTAACGAAAATGTTGGCAGGCTTCATATCGCGATGGATGATGCCTTCGGAGTGCGCGGCATCTAGAGCGTCGGCCACTTCCATTCCGATATCGAGCACGCGATCAAGCTCTACCGGGCGATTGCCGATCAAGTGCTTCAACGTCACACCATCCAAGAACTCCATCACGATGAACGGCTCACCATTCTCCTCGGCGATCTCGTGAACGGTGCAGATGTTCGGGTGGTTTAAAGCCGACGCTGCCTTTGCTTCACGCTGAAAGCGGCTGAGAGCCTGGGGATCTTTGGCAACGTTATCGGGAAGGAATTTCAGCGCGACGAAGCGGTCGAGCTTAATATCTTGGGCCTTGTAGACGACACCCATCCCTCCGCCGCCGAGTTTTTCGAGAATGCGATAGTGGGAGATGGTCTGGCCGTCGAACTGAGAAGCACTCCCCATTGCGGAAATGGTAGGTCGTGAGGGAAAGAAGCGTCAACTGATGAAGGAAAGTTTCTCAGGCTTGAGTGGCCAAGCCGCCCGTTCACTTACCGCATCCGGCTTCGAAAAGGAGCGAGGCCCACGGTGCCAGAGTCGTGGATCTTGGGTTTTTCTGGCCTCTTGCGATCGTGTTCGCGATTCTTTCGCTGAGACATTCACGCGTCTTGCGCTCGACCAGTTCCCTACCCCTCGCCTCCCCTCCCTGGCGCGCGCCGCACTCTAAAAGTCACTATAAGTATATGATATTAAACACCTTCTGTTGTTCACAAATAATTACTTGACCGCAATTGATGTAGCCGTTAAATTAACCAGTTCCAGGAAACGTCCGGAGGCTTCTTGGGCCAGTTTTCGATCGCCCACGCCGTAGAGGCGAGTCCCGAAATTGAGCATCTTCCGTATCCTGGCATGCATCTATTCAAGTGAGTTTTACGCTTACTCCTTAAAAACCCAATCGGATTTTGTGACTTAGATCGGCACTCTGGGGCTCTGGTCACCCTCCCGTGGCAAAAGGAAAAGGCGGAAGGCCACAATCATAACTAGAAGGAGAGATAAAGCACATGCGCTCTGATCGTGTGTTTGATGCTTTACAAACTCTGCGGAACCGGTATATGCTCTGTCAGCTTGCCTCCAAGGCCACGCGGAAGTTCCATCGGCCCAGCACCAGAATCCAGGAAACGATGAACGGCGTGCTGGACCGCATCGCTGGCTCACCGCGGCAAGAAGTTTTGTCGGAACCAGAGAACTACGCTGAGGCACAACGGCGGGCTGCTTAATCAGCCCCGCCTCTGCCCCGGTAGAAGTTGTATCTTCCTGAGTCCCCTCCTTTGAAAATCTCCCGTCGACACTACTGAATATGCTCTTAGTGCACGGGTTCAGGTGAATCAATGACCATTGCAGAACTGAAAGAAAAGAACATTACCGAGCTGACCAAGATCGCAAGGACCTTGGATCTGCCCGGTGCCAGCGGTATGCGCAAGCAGGACCTGATCTTCAAAATCCTGCAGGCGCAGAGCGAAAAGGAAGGCCACATTTTTGCCGAGGGCGTGCTCGAAATCCTGCCCGACGGCTACGGGTTCCTACGCTCGCCCGATTACAACTATCTGCCCGGCCCGGACGACATTTACGTCTCGCCGTCTCAAATCCGGAAGTTCGATTTGAAAACCGGCGACACCATCAGCGGCCAGGTCCGACCACCGCATGAGGGAGAGAAGTATTTCGCGCTGGTCAAGATCGAAGCTGTCAATTTCGAATCGCCCGACGAGGCGCGCAACAAGATCCTGTTCGATAACTTGACACCCCTGTATCCGCAGGAGCGAATCAAGCTGGAAACCGCGCGCGACAACTCGAGCGCCCGAGTCATGGATCTTTTGACGCCGCTCGGCAAAGGCCAGCGCGGATTGATCGTTTCGCCTCCGCGCGCGGGTAAGACGATGCTGCTGCAGAACGTGGCGAACTCGATTACGACGAACCATCCGGAAGTCGTTCTGATGGTGCTGTTGATCGATGAACGCCCGGAAGAAGTCACCGACATGCAGCGCTCGGTGAAGGGTGAAGTCATTTCGTCGACGTTCGACGAACCGGCTGCGCGGCACGTGCAGGTCGCCGAGATGGTGATTGAAAAAGCGAAGCGGCTGGTCGAGCACAAGCGTGACGTCGTCATCTTGCTCGATTCGATTACGCGGCTCGCTCGCGCTTACAATACGATCGTCCCGCCTTCAGGCAAAGTGCTCTCGGGCGGAGTTGATTCGAATGCATTGCAGCGCCCCAAGCGGTTCTTTGGATCGGCGCGGAACATCGAAGAAGGCGGATCGCTGACCATCATCGCTACCGCGCTCATCGATACCGGCTCGCGCATGGATGACGTGATTTTTGAAGAATTCAAAGGCACGGGCAATTCGGAAATCATCCTCGAGCGCAAACTGGTTGACAAGCGCGTGTTCCCGGCGATCGACATCCAGCGCTCGGGCACGCGAAAAGAAGAGCTGCTGATTCCCAAAGAAGACCTGCAGCGCATCTGGGTGCTCCGCAAAGTGCTCAATCCGCTCTCCCCGGTGGAAGCCATGGAATTGCTAATCGACAAGCTGAGCAAAACCAAGTCAAACGGCGAATTCCTGGCCAATATGAGCGCGCTCTAAAGGGTAAGACCCTACCGACAGAAATACCGCCCGACTTTTGGCGGCTGAAGCCTTCCCTTGGATCGCCGGATCCGCGTACGGCCCGAAAGGCCGTCCCTTTCAAAGCGAAGCCGGACATCGGTTCCCTGAGCGAAACGCACTACGAAAGCCACAGACCACCCCTCTGGCTTGCCGGTCATCCAAAAGATGCTCGCTGGGTGGGCATATCCCTTGGTGTGAGCCAACGCATTTCCGTTCGATTTCGCCGACGTATGTTTCGCGCAGAAGGGCCATCGTTGACTCTGGGGAGGTTTCCGTGGGTTCCAGATTTCTCGCCTGCACGTTCCTGTTTCTTGCTTTCTCCTTCCCTGCCCTGGCGCAGATGCCCGGCGGTTCAACGCAACAGCCGCAACCGATCCCGGTGCAGCCGAAAATCGATAACGGCCCGCCGATGGGAAACGGCGACGACGCTGCGGTGCGTATGACCGAGGAGTTGGAGAAGAAAGCGGAGAAAGAACGCGTCGAGCAACTCAGGGTCGATACCGATAAACTGCTAAGACTTTCGGTCGAGCTCAAAACTTACGTTGATAAAACCAACACGAATGTTCTCTCGCTCGACGTGATGAAGAAAGCCGAGGAGATTGAAAAGCTCGCCAAGAGCGTCCACGACAAGATGCGAGGGCCCAACTAACCGACTGGTTCTTTCCGGCACTACAACCTATCTGATGTGACAACCAGCGGAGGCCAGGGTGCAGGGCACTGCCTCGAGGGGAGTGCAGGGGCGTGAGGAATGCCGGTGCCAGCGGGGTATTTGGCGAATCCACCGGTGGCGCCGGGTTGGCCGGCACTGCCACCGTCGCAGCCAGCGGCGG
>JASHRE010000434.1 GCA_030037515.1 Candidatus Sulfotelmatobacter sp. | reverse complement strand
GCGCGACTTCGCGTCCAATTTTCCCTTGCGGCTCATGCACAAAGATATCCGCCTGGCGCTCGAAGCTGCAAAGGAAGCTCGCGTCAAGCTTCCGGGCCTGGAAACCGTGGAAGAAGTCTACGAGATGGCCACCGAAGACGGACACCAAGACCTTGATTACGCTGCGACTCTGACGCTGCTGGAAAAATGGGCGGGTGTGCAGGTGAAAGCGAAAGCGGCATAGGTATCCCCCGACCGAACGCGGTCGGCTGGCCACAAGGCGTGACCTCCGGTTACCGCCGTAATGCCCTGAACCGCGCTATTACACAAGTATTACACTGCAGGCCTTCGTTCCCCTGTTAGCTTATCGAGAGCTTCGCATCCAAAACCAACGAGAATGGGGACTGGGCTCGCACATGCAACTGGAAGATCTGCGCAAATCACAAGCAGAAAGAGATGAAGTCAACTGGATCACGGCGATTTTCATGGCCGCGTTTCATGTGGGGGCCGTCGCGGCATTCTTTTTTTTCACCTGGAAAGCATTTTTTGTCGCCATGATTCTATGGTGGATTTCGGGCAGCCTCGGCATTGGCATGTGCTATCACCGGCTGCTCACGCATCGTGGATATAAGACCTACAAGTGGGTCGAATATTTCCTGACGGTCTGCGCGACGCTGGCGCTCGAAGGGGGGCCCATCTTCTGGGTCGCGACGCATCGCATTCATCACCAGTTTTCCGATCAGGATGGCGACCCGCATTCGCCGATCGACGGCAAATGGTGGGCGCACATGGGATGGATTCTGATGGGCAAGTCGATGCATCACGATACGACCACGCTCGCGCGCTACGTCCCAGATCTCGCCAAAGACAAATTTCACGTCTTGGTTACGAAGTATCACTATGTTCCGCAGATCGTTGTGGGCATCGCGCTGCTGGCCATCGGCGGCGTGCCATGGCTGTTGTGGGGAACATTTTTCCGGACCGTGTTTGGCCTGCACTGCACGTGGCTGGTGAACTCGGCCACGCACTCCTGGGGCACGCGGCGCTTTGCCACTCGCGATCTCTCCACCAACAGCCTGTGGGTCGCTTTGTTCACTTTCGGCGAAGGCTGGCACAATAATCATCACGCGCATCCAACCTCGGCCGCGCATGGCTTTACCTGGTACGAAATCGATACAAACTGGTACGGCATCTGGGCACTCCAGAAACTCGGTCTGGCTTGGGATATCAAACGGGTGAAGTTGTCCGATATCGAGCGTGGGCTTGTCGCGGCACCGAATGGCCGGCTGACCACGCCCAGTGAATCCTGGGCCGCGGCGGGAGATTGATAGGGGTGCGCGGGCGTCCTCGCTCGCGCAGTTCTCCGCTGGTCCCGGACTTTTGCGGGAACATCACACGCCGGTCACACCCGAATGATCATTACTTCCGTGGCTTTGATCAGGGCCGCCGCGGTCTGTCCCTTCTTCAGCTTCATTTCGCGAATCGCAGCTGACGTGATCAAAGAAGTGATTAGCTGTCCTCCGATCGAAAGGGTGACCTGTCCAACGAGACCGCTTACGCGGACATCGACGATCCTTCCGACCAGCTGATTCCTTCCGCTGATGCGTCGATAACTGACGCGGCGCTCGCTTTCGTTATGGCCGCGCGAACGGTGCAGAAGACGATCAATCTCACCCTGTGGAATGCGGTGATGGCCCCCGGCTGTCGTCACACTGCGAATCTTCTTGTGGTAAATCCACTGCTTCAGGGTGGGAAAGCTGACACCGATCTGAACCGCCGCGTCACGAGGTCTCACCAGGTCGTCCTTTTGCGTTTCGGCTCCGTCGGTTCTCGGCATGCCCGCAATCGTATATTCGCAAGCGCAAAGTGTTCAAGAGTCCACGTGCGTTCGTGTTGCGCGCGTTCGAGGCAACCCAAAAAACCGATGCACCAACGTGCGCTTCACGCCACCTTCCGATTCTCTCCGCCCCATTTCCGTTCTCAGGCTGCGGTCGTCCGATCCCGCCGCGGTTCGCTCGACCAGCCTGCGCGAGAGTTTTGCGGGAAGCGTTAAAATCGTCCAAAGCACTGACCATGCGCATCACGAGCCGCCGCGGCACGATTGTGTTCTTTCTATGCCTCGGGATTGGTCTGGTCGCGCTGGCCGTCGCGCTCAACGTCGGCTGGATCATCCTTAACTGGCGCGAAGGTGTGCTGCTGGTGTTCGGGATCATCTTCTTCGCCCTGATCATCGCCGGCATGGTCGTGAATACGATTTTTCTGGTACGCGAAGTGCGCCGCAACGAACAGCACGATAGCTTCATCAATGCGGTCACGCACGAATTGAAAACGCCGATCGCGTCGATCCGCTTGCACCTGGAAACGCTGCAGCGGCGCGAGCTGGCAGAGCAGCAGAAGCAGGAGTTCTATCGCTTAATGCTCAGCGACGCCGATCGCCTCACGACAACAGTGGAGCAAGTGCTGCGCGCGGGACGTGCTGGCGATCGCAGGGCTGGGAAAGAAAAATCGGACGTGGATTTTCGCCACATTGTGCAGGAGTCGATCGAGGCGACGAGAACACGTCATCACCTGCCGCCAGAACTGATTCACTATGAAGAAAGGTCAACCAATGGCGCCGGCGTGACCATCCGCGGCAACGCCGAGGATCTGCGCACAGCGGTCTTCAACGTGCTCGACAACGCGATCAAGTATTCGGGAACCAAGGTCGATGTCCGCGTGAGGCTCGATGGGCACGATCCGAGCCGCATTGTGCTCGAGGTGCAGGATCGTGGAGTCGGCATTCCGGCGGAAGATTTGAAACGCGTTTTCAAGCGCTTCTATCGTGTGTCGCATCGATCTCTGGCGCACATGAAGGGAACGGGGTTGGGACTGTTCATCGTGAAGGCGATTGCCAAAAAACACGGAGGCCGGGTGTTCGCTGAAAGTGAAGGTGAAGATAAGGGAACGACGGTCACGCTCGAACTGCCGAGGTCGGCGGTATGAGCCGGGTGCTGGTGGTCGAGGACGAAGCCCATCTGGCGCAAGGATTGCGCTTTAATCTGGAAGCCGAAGGCTACGCCGCGGAAGTGGTCGGCGATGGCGAATCGGCTTCGGACCGTCTGCTCAGCAACAAAGAGAATTTCGACGCCGTCGTGCTCGACATCATGTTGCCCGGCAAAGATGGATTCAGCGTGGTTTCCGAACTGCGCGCCGCGCGAAATTATGTTCCCGTGCTGATGCTCACAGCCCGGGGGCGGCCAGAAGATGTCCTGAAGGGCTTCGCTTCGGGCGCGGACGATTACCTGGCCAAGCCGTTCGATTTATCGATTCTTCTTGCACGATTGCAGGGCCTGCTGCGGCGCAGCCAGTGGATGCGCGATCTCGCCGTTGGAACGCATGCAAGGCATGCGGAGACGCACGCGGAAACGGTCGGCGACTTTGATACGTTTTCTTTCGCCGGAAAAACCATCGATTTCGGCGCGCTCGAATTGCGCTCGGGCGAGAGTACGATTCATCTCACGCTGATGGAGTCGGAGCTGCTTCGCCATCTTATCCGCCATGATGGGAAGATCGTTTCGCGCAAGCAGATCCTCGAAGAAGTCTGGGGACTGCACGAAGACACCGACACGCGCGCGATCGACAATTTCGTGGTGCGCCTGCGCCGCTATTTGGAGGATGATCCGGCAAATCCGCGGCACTTGCTCACGGTCCGCGGTGTGGGATACCGTTTTGTGGCCGAGCCGGAGTGATGGCGAATTAGGCTCGGCACAGCTCTGCCAGCAGCGCTTCCCGCCGCTCGACCGCGATTCCGTCGATCCGCCGCAGAACAACGATGTACAGCGGTATGGAGACCGCTGCCAGAACCAAGAACACGGCGACCGCGATCCAGAGGTTCTCGTAAAAATGCGCCGCCGCGAAGGCAGCCGCGCCCAGCGCGACGATCACGATCTGCACACCCAGGCTGATCAGCACCGTCGTCTGTGGAACATTTTGACGTCCGAAAGTGGCGAAGTCGCGTTTTCGCGGCGAATAAATGGAAAGCAGGTTGCCGACGGCGAAATTCAGCGGCGCCGCGAAAAGAAGTCCCGCCAGCGTTCCGAACAAGACGGCCATGCTTGGCTTGCCATAGAAAAACGTGACGGCGACGAGCGTCAGAACTGTGTTGGCGGCAAGAATTCCGCCGTACGCCAGATTCTTGCCCAACACGATATGAGCAAAAGTCGCCGGCGATGCGTAGAAGAACTGCATTCCACCGGAATCGCCGCCGAAACTGTTATAGACGAGATTGGTCAGCACAAGCAACGCATACGCCGCCGCTGCCGGGAATGCCATATCCGGCGTGCGATGGAAAAAACTCGAGTGGTGCAGTCCATTCATCGGTCCCAGGCGAAAGACCAGCAACATGAAAATGGGCATGATCAGGGTAAACAACATGGGGCCGCTGCGGCCCAGATAGCGCATTTCTTTTTCGAAGACCGCAGCCACGGAGGGTGAAAATCCGGGAAGTTCCCAACCCAGCCGCAGTCCCTCGACCTTCTCGAGGGTCGAACGCGCTTCGGCTTGGCTGAGGTTCTCGCCTTGAAATTGCCGCCACAAGCGCAAATGCAGCAAATATCCCACGGCCAGAGTCAGGCAGGCGAGAAACAGCAAGGAAGTGACGCCGAGGGCGTAATGGGCGCGGGAGGCTTGCGCGATCGCGTTGGACGCAAGGCCGGGGGGCAGCGCGCCCTGTACCCGCGTGGCCATCGCAAAAGCTCTCTCCAACTCCGGCTGCGGTTTCCGCTGCAGATGCTGCACTGTCGGACCGACCAATTGAAAGCTCAATATGAACAAGATAAACACGACGCCGAAAATTTCCCGCGTGCGGCGTTGCGCCAGCCAGCGCTCCAGCCAGGCAAAGATGGCTTGCATCAGCATCAGATTGAAAATGGCGAAGCTAAACAGGACCACGGCCGCCCAGGGAAGAAGAAACGGTTGCGCTACCGCGATGCCCAGCAGTATCCCCAGCAGGCCGAGGGTTCCCAGAGCGCTCGCGGGATCCAGAAATCCGTAGGCGAGACGAATCAGAAAATAAGAACGGTAGTTCAGCGGAAAGCGCAGCAAATCCGAGGAATCGGGATTATTGGTGAAAGCGGTCGCCATCAAGGGAAAGACTTGCCAGAAGAAGAAAACTGGCCACAGCAAAATGGCGAGGAACTCCCCTTTGCCCTGGGAGACGAGATACCAGGCGAATCCGGCAGCGGCGCAGAAGCCGCCCAGCCCGCCGACGGCGAACGCCAAGGTGACGATCACACCTGAAGCCAGTTCCATCTTGCCGCGGCGGGTGCGTAGGCCGTTGAGAAACATTCGCCACCGTAACTGCGCGACGGCGCCGAGTTGTTGGATCAATCCGTTGGGAGATGCCATTTCACCCGCATTCCTCATTCTTGCACAAGCGTCGGGTCCGCGTGTTGTTTGCAAGTGACTGTGGTGGCGGTGCTTACTTTGGTTTGAGCCAGGGGTCAGCAGGGAAAATTCGATCCATTTCGGGGGCAAGACGTGATTGGCATCGCCAGACGTCTATCGTGGTTTGGCCCACCGTTGACCGGCCATGGTGGGACAACGTACCCGGGGAGGTGAACTGAAGTGCCGTCAGTCGAAGCATTTCCCGCCACGGGATAGCGTGATGCATGCGATCGCACACGCTCCGGAATTCGCTTTTGGTTACCACCACCGCAAGCTCAGCCGCGTCTTGGTCTTGTCCCAATTCGTCTTATGGATAGGACAAGGCCCGCGTCTTTACATCGACGGACGCATCGACAAGGCTGGCTGCGACTGGGGAGCACGTTTCCGTTATTCGCTGGGAAACCATGTCGATCGTAGTGCGGCGCACCCCCTCAATCAGCTCCTGCCCCGCCAACCTTCCTAGCCCAGCCACGAAAGTTCCTGCTCGGTGCGGCGCGTCCCTCCCACGACGCGCAAGAAGATCTCCTCCAGCGTCAATTTTTCGCCGGCTTGGGAATCGTCGTCTCGCGCGACGTATGCCGTCTGCGCCTCGACGCCGGCGCGCAATTCTTCTAGCGAACCCTGAGCCACCAGCTTGCCGTGGTCGATGAT
>JASHRE010000433.1 GCA_030037515.1 Candidatus Sulfotelmatobacter sp. | reverse complement strand
ACGAAAAATTGATTGCCGACATTCGTGCGGCCGGTGCGCGCATTCGACTGATCGGCGACGGTGACCTTTCGGCAGGAATCGCGGCCGCCGTCATCGGCACGGGCGTTCACGCGGTCATGGGATCTGGGGGTGCTCCGGAAGGCGTCATTACCGCTGCGGCCATACGGTGCCTCAACGGATACATGCTCGGCCGGTTGGTCGTGAAGCCGGAACAGGAAGAGCGTGTGGCCGGCATGGGAATCAAAGACAAAAATCGCATCTATGAGGCGGAAGACCTGGCTCCCGGCAAACAAATGATTTTTGCCGCGACCGGCGTCACCGATGGCGCCCTTCTGAAAGGCGTGCGCTTCTTCGGTGAAGGCACACGGACGTCGTCGGTCATCATGACCCTGCGCACCGGCAAAGTGCGCTTTGTCGAGAGCATCCACCTCGAGAAAGGGCCGGATGTGAAGGTGAGGTTCTTGTAGGCGGTCGTGCGGTATTGGACACTTGCGGGCCCTGCAGGGCTTGCGACTCTACTTCAAATATTCCGAATTCTTCTTCAGCTCTTCGGGAACCGTTGGATGCGGCGGCCATTCCTGCGAAAATCCCTTCAGCAGGGGAGTTGCTGTTTCGCTCCGCAGCCTACCATCATGCACGACAAATGTGTGCGGATGTCCGGAGGAATATCCTTCCCACAAGCTCACACCCGCGTACGTGCCATCTTTGCGCAGCACGTAATACGTCATGTCCATGTAGCGGAGCCTGGTCATATCGCCGTTGTAATTGCGGACGATGCGTTTGAGCGCATCCATGGCCGCGTCCTGAGGAACCATGCCACGCCGCATATTTTCGACGATCGTGTGAGCGCCGGCGACTTTGATGTTTTCCTCGCCGCTCCCCGTCGCGCCGGCCGAGCCTACATCCTGATCGGTGTAGCAGCCTGCGCCGATGATTGGCGAATCCCCCACCCTCCCTGGCAATTTGAAGGCAAGTCCGCTGGTGGTTGTGATACCCGACATTTCGCCCTTTTCACTCAGCACCGAACAGTGGATCGTTCCCGTCGGGGGGAACAGAACGCGCCGCACCGCAGCCATTTGAAATTCCGGTTCAATGCCGAGGTCCGCGGCACGATGTCGCAAATGCTCGATGCGATCGCGCCATAACTCCGCTTGCGGTTTTGGCTGCTCTCCCGGCGGACGCCAGGAGGGATCAGCGATCCCGGGCCCCCACCAATCGCGGTCAGAGTTGAATTCCTTCCACAACAACCAGATTTTGCGCGAGCGATCGGTCAGCAGATTCTCGCGGGGAAAACCGACGGCGACCGCAAATCTTTCTGCGCCCTCGCCCACGAGCATGACGTGGCCGGTATTGTGAAAAACAGCTTTGGATACCATCGAGACATTTTTGATATTGCGCACACCACCAACCGCGCCCGCTCGCCGCGTGGGACCGTGCATGCAGCAGGCATCAAGCTCCACGACGCCTTCTTCATTGGGCAACCCGCCGAGACCAACCGAATCATCGTTGGGATCATCTTCCGGTCCCTTCACTACCTGGATGCCCACATCCAGCGTGTCGGCACCGTTCTTGAGCGACGCGTATGCCGCTTCCACATACGCATAGCCGTTGTGCGCGCAGATAATGGTGGGTCTTCGAGTATCTCCTTCGGACGCGTGCCCCCGACCTGCATTCTCGGCTTGCGGATGAGCATCCATCCCAGGCACGCCAACTCCCGCCGCAACCGCTCCCAAAACCGAGTTCTTCATGAAATCACGGCGCGAGACTGTCACGAGTCCTCCTTGGCAGACGAAAGTTTTATGAGAGCTCACCCGAGCGCGGGAATATCGCAGGCGTGCTATTTCAAAGGCGCGTTCGCCGCGAGCGGAAGGCGAAGGATATCACGGCGGAAGGCGAAGGATTGACCGAAAGTCATGGATAGCGATCGGCGGCTTTGGGCGGAACGGCGTTCCGCCCAAAGCTCCAACCCGTCAGCTGGCAAATCGACGCAGACGGCCTCGGTAATCGGCCACAGCTTTCATTTCGTTCTGTGCCCCCGACGTAATCGACTCGGCATTGTCCACGCGAAAGCGCAGCAAGGCCACAATGTTGCCGACCTGGTCGAAGTCGGTGTCGTCCTTGACATAGAAAGTTTCGATGTCCCCGCGGATGACACGCGGCAGAATGGCCTCGCCTACGTCCACGATCTCGTGCGTCGGATGCCCGCAAACCGGGCAGAAATTTACGACATGGGCATCCAAATGGCCGCAGTGCGAGCACTCGACTGCGTGCGATTGGAAATTTTCGCCGATGAGCAGCGTTTGTACTTCTCCCATTTCGAGGGCGCGTAAAACGCGCCGCAAGCCGGTAACGCCGCGCCCATGGCTGCGTGCCTGGCTAAGAGCCAGCGTCATCAAATCACGACGGCGCTTGTTTTGCCAGGCGTCGGCAATCTGCTCCGCGTGGGTACGAATTTCGTCCCGCGTAATATGCTGCACATCCGCACTGAAATGACCCAGCAGCGCCTGGCTCACATACGGATGCAACTGCGCTTCAAGCTGGGAACGAAGCTCGTCGACGGATCCCAGGATCCACTTCTCGAACACCCCTTTTTCCAGAAACTCCTTCAACATGGCAGCCACTGTTTTGAAGTGGTGGCGCGTCTCATCCTCGACCCGGCGTTCGGCATGCCCGCCATCGTAACCAGCGTACCCGTCGCTCCGGCCGCGGCGCGTAAGGGGATGGAAAAGATCTTCGCGCTCGGAAAGTTCGCCAAGCCGGAGATCGAAAATGCGGGCCCGGTGCCGATCCACCAGCACGACGCCCAAGCGCGGAAACGCGCCCAACAGATGTGCGATCGGCTTAAGATGAAAACGACGGTCGACAAACAATTCGGTTCCTTGCAAAGTGGGTGGCAAATCGTATTCGCGCAGAAAATTTTTCGCCGCACACGCAAACACGGCTTTCGCATGCGTGCCGTTGCTGCGCAGATCCGCCGAAAGGCGCAATACGCGTTCGATATCGGTGCGCGCCGATTCCCGCGCTTCTTTCCGTTCCGTGCGAGCCTCCACGCCACGCAGAGCCTCACGCGCCAGGTCTTTGATCCGAATCGCATCTTCCTTGTGCGATTTGTTGCGAGGCGTGGAGGGTTGAAAATAGAAGCTCACGGCGCTCAGAGCAGGATCTTGAAATTCAGCCAATTCCCGAACTTGTTCGCGCACAATTGTCATAGCGGTAACCCCCAGAAAAAATTAGAATTGAAGACTCAAGCGACGCCGCTCGGAGCGAAGCGGCCGTGGAATTCTCGCGCCAGGACCGGAGCTTTGCGCAGGTGTTCGCGCGCCGCGGAGATTAAAGTAAGAACTCGTTCGGACGGGAGGCCGGTGATACCTGAAATTTCGTCGACCGTGAACCCTTCCATCGCGTGCAGGATGAACGCCTCCCGAGGCGCCGATCCGAGATCCCGCAGCGAGGAGGCAATCAGGCGCAGCATCTCATCTGAGGCGATGATCTGCTCCGGGGTCGACACTCGTGCGTCGGGAATGATCGTTTCACCTGTGATGGCCTCATCCGGCTGATGGTACTGCAGTTGCGGTTCGTCGCTGGCGCGAACGTTGCGGCGCCGCGCTGAACTCTCCAGGCTGACAGCATTCCCGTTGCTTTCGTCGCCGCGTGAAAGTTCGTCAAGAGCCTTCAGCGCCAGCCGATAGAGCCAGGGCTCGAGTGTGAGGCGTTCAGGCCTTTCTCCATCGCCGAGCGCGGCTGCGATCGCCTCGTCGACGACTTCCTCTTTACTCAGCGTATCCGGTGGGACCTGTTCCTGCGCCTCGCGAAAATAAATCTCGCGCTCCACAAAACGTTCCAGGCGCCCAAGATTCGCGTTCACATAGGAGCGCACGTCTTCGGCTGACGCGATGGGCGGTGCCACCGCCGCCAGCGTCTGCTCAAATGGAACCTCTCGCACTCGCGAGCGCACCGGCCCCCCGCGCTTCCCGCGCTGCCATTTATGAGACGCTCGGAGCAGCTCTTTATGTTTCTTGACCTGCAGCAATAGATCTTCGAATGCGGCTTTGATGGCGGCTTCTGCGGTTGGTGCATTTGCCTGCACCGCCATCTGCCCCGAAGGCAGGCGCAAGTTCAGTGAAACTCCCGTGCCCTTGCGCGGGGTGGCTTCTTCCACCATCGCCTTCAAATGCACAAGCTCGGGACGAAAAAACTGCAATCGTTTTTGCAGTTTGTCAAGATTGTGTTGGATGTCTTTTTCTACGGCTGAACTTTTATGAATACGATAACTGAAGTGAACGTTCATGAGCGCCTCGGCCTTGCTGTACGAAGTTCGCGCAACCAAGTGCTGTCTTTAATCGAATTGTACACCCACAGGAAAATCTGCAAGGGGTCGACGAAATTTGTTTTTCGGATATTTTTGTCATGAGAATTCTTGATACCACGAGGCGGGAATTCGTGACTTTGGGGTTGAAACCGTACGATCGTTTTTCTATTATGCGGGACCGTGAGAAAATTCCCTGGTCTCATTCTTCTTCTCTCAGCTCTTCACGCTTTCCCACAATCCAGCTCCCCCAACTCCGCCGAGTCCGGACTTCCGGATGCGCATTCGTTCTATTTGGAATTGCACGAGCATCCGGAACTCTCCGGCCATGAAGTGCACACAGCGTCCGCGCTCGCCGCCCGCCTCAGGGTTGCAGGTTATGACGTGACGGAGCACGTCGGCCAAACCGGTGTAGTCGCGATTCTGAAAAACGGAGCTGGCCCGGTCGTCATGCTCCGAACCGAACTCGACGCTCTTCCGGTGGAGGAGAAAACCGGGTTGCCCTATGCCAGCAAAGTTCACGCCACCGACGATTCCGGCCGCGACGTCCCCGTCATGCATGCCTGCGGTCACGACTTGCACATGGCCGCTCTGTTTGGCACCGCCGAAGTTATGGCCAGGACGCGCGACACCTGGCACGGCACGCTCATGCTGATCGGCCAACCGGCAGAGGAAACCATCGGCGGCGCAAAGGGAATGATTGAAGCTGGACTCTTCACACGCTTCCCGAAGCCTGAGGTGGCTGTTGCTCTGCATGTCGGCAACGAACTGCCCGCCGGCATGGTCGCAATCACGCCAGGCATTTACAACACTAATTCCGATTCCGTTCGCATCACGATTTACGGCAAAGGCGGCCACGGTGCAATGCCGCAAAGCGCTGTGGATCCCATCGTGATCGCCGCGCGAACCATTCTGGCGTTGCAAACCATCGTCTCGCGCGAAGTCCGGCCCGGAGAAATGGCCGTGGTCACAGTCGGCTATATTCGCGCGGGAACCAAGAACAATATCATTCCCGATCAGGCCGAGATGGGCCTTACGGTGCGGACTTTCGACCAGGACGTGCGCAAGCACATTTTGGCTTCGATCGCGCGGATCACAAAAGCTGAAGCCGCCGCGGCCAATGCTCCACGAGAACCTTCCATCGAGCGCTATGAAGGAACGGACTTGGTCTACAACAACCCCGAGTTGGCCGAGCGCCTGCGCGCTCCGCTCGAAGCCGCGCTAGGGAAAAAGAACGTAGTCATCGCCGAACCGATTCCTCCGTCCGAGGATTTTTCTTATTTCGTTGAGCAGGGAATTCCGGGGTTCTATTTCAGCCTGGGTGGTGCCGATCCCGACAAATTTGCCCAAGCGAAAGCCGCGGGGACTCAGCTGCCTTCGAATCACTCACCCTTTTTTGCTCCGGATGTGGATCCGGCACTACGAACTGCGATTGTCGCGGAGCTCGCCGTGCTGCGAGACCTGTTAAACGCTTCAACGGAAGAACTGCATAAATACAAAGCCGAGCAACCGGCAGCCTCGGACAGAAGTTCTTCGCGCATGTGAACCGCCGCCTCAAGACGACATGGGGCAGTTGAGCCACTCAGCGCATGAGCACCACCACCCGGTCCGTCTCTCCGCTTTTCGCTTCCGGCAGCGTCAACACCACTCCGTCTTTTGTCTGCGAGAAGCGCACGGACGATCCATCGGTCAGAAGCTGCGCGCTGTGAATCATCGACGAGATCGCAGGCAGCGCCAGCAATTTCGCGTTCCAGTGCAGCACATGCACATAAATCTTGTCACCCTTCTGAGTAGTCACTCCCCAATCCGCGGGAGCGATGGGTCCGCCCCTCGTGCCATAGATTGAATCTCCGTAAGTGGACATCCATTGCCCAACTGCTTTCAGCCGCGTGACAAATTCCTCCTGAATTTCCCCGTTCGGCATGGGCCCGATATTCAGCAGCAGGTTGGCATTATTTCCCGCAGCGCGCACCAGCATCTCTTCAACTTCTTCGGGGCTCTTGTAGTGATTGTCGCCAATGTTGAATCCCCAGGATTCATTCAGTGTGTTGCATTCCTCGAGGGGAAGCTGGCTGACGGTCGTTGTATTGAATCCCGCAGTGTTCTGCCCCGGCAGATCGCGCTCGAAGGTCTGCACGTCCTCGCCCGGCTTGGGCGTCTGATGATGATTGGGAATGATCAGCGCCGTCGGCTGCAATTGATGAATCAGCGCGTAGGTCTTCGCCAGATGCCAGTCCGCGTCTGGCTTATCCCACATGCCATCGAACCATATGCCGCCGATCGGCCCATAATCGGTGAGCAACTCGCGCAATTGTCCGTCCATATAGTCGTCGAGATACGCATTCCAGTCGCCATGATTCGGACGCCCGTTGTCCCACGAAGTCGCGCCCCGCGGAAAGTAGTCCGGATTGTGCCAATCCAGTTGCGAATAATAGAAAAATAGTTT
>JASHRE010000432.1 GCA_030037515.1 Candidatus Sulfotelmatobacter sp. | reverse complement strand
GGACGGCACGGTTAAGAAACGCAAAGTCTCAAACGACAGCTATCAAGTTGAGGAATACCATGCCATGCTACTGTGCAGTCCGTGAGAACTATGAAAGAACTTCTGCATGAGGCAGCTCAGCCTTCCCCATCCCGCACGAGCAGCGGAAGATTGAGCGGCTACTCATCCCGTTGGCGAAAAAGCACCCAGTTTCCGCGAGCCAGCGCTGATCGCCTACGGACAGTCCGCCACACCGCGCACCCGCGAGTGTTTTTCTCCACGTAGCGGCTCGGCTGTGGTGACGTGGATTGACGCATTTGTCATTATCGCCAACTGCGGGCACATTAGCCTAAACTGACATAGCAATCCCTGAGAAACCCATGCGACACTTGGTCAGGGCTTCGATAGTCGGCATCTGCTTTGTTGTTTGTTCCGCATCCGCTCTTTCCCCTAAGACTGTTTTCTCTCCGCGCCAGCAAGCCGCGACCACCACCCCGCAGACCGCAACTGATGCGACTTCTGATTCTGCGGTTGACTTTGAACTCAAGATCATCCCTGCAAAGGGATTCTTCGTCCGACGAAAGGGAACGTCGGAGTGGGTTGAGAGTTCGAAGTTGAACGAACCAGTCGTAGTGGGTTTGTTGGATGGAAAAAGCAAAATCTATGCGCCTTCAAGAGCCATCACGCCGCCCAAGGCAAAGCATACGGAGCCTCCGGACTATCCCGAAAACGAGAGAAGGGCGGCACACAACGGACGGGCAGTTTTGCACGTCATTGTGGACGATCAAGGGATCGTGCGCCTTCCCACGGTTGATGCAAGTCCGAGTCCTCAGTTCGCGAAGGCGGCAATTGACGCCGTCAAGAAGTGGAGTTTCAAACCTGCAAGTCTCAATGGGCAGCCAATCGCAGTGCTCGTCAGGATCGAGATGGAGTTTGGATTGTATTGAGACGCGAGTGTTTTTCTCCATATAGCCACACGCCGTCCCGTGCCATCGAGCGCAATCCCGCGCAGGATCAGATCTTCGCTGCCGCTCAGTATTAAAGAGAGGGCGGTCTGGACGCGGATGCCTCAAGTTCAAGACCACCTTCGACGGGTATCAGCCGCGAAACCGTAGGCAGCACTAGACAGCACTAGGAAGGCCCGCCCGATTTGAACAAGAGGAGAAACATCCATGCTAACCCTACATACCGAAGTTGAACTGGACAGTCCCACCGCCTATGAACGCATGCCACCGGAGGAGCGAGTGATTACACTTCTTGAGCTTCGCAACTTTGGGACTGTCGAGCATCCGATTTTTTTGTCGGACTTCAAACGCCGAAAACCAAATGATCAGGTGCCGCAGAATTAGTAACCCATTCCTTTCAACACCTCTGCGGTGTCGATCACCGTAGCGAACTCCCCGTGGAGATCGCTAAGAGCCGCAGAATGCACGTCCTCGGCGGGGCGCAGCGTGCCGTCCAAGGCTGGGCTTGCAAAGCTCGCTGTCGCATCGGAAACCACGAGCGTGTTAAAGCCCAGATTCCCTGCCATCCGAGCCGTGGTAGATACGCAGTGATTCGTAGTGAGTCCAACGATGACGACCGTGTCGATCCCGTCACGGTGCAGGTCGCTTTCCAGCTTCGTTCCGATGAAAGCGCTGTTCACGTGTTTGCGGTAGACGGGTTCGCCAGCGTTGGGGACTGCGACAGCCTGAATCGCATTGCCGGGAGAATCCGGGCGCAGCAGACTGTTGGGTTCCACCGAATCATGAACAACGTGCCGGATCGGTCGCCCGCTGCTTCGCCACACTGCGAGTAGCCGGGCAATGTTCGATTCCGCCTGCGGATTGTTGCGCTCGCCAAAACGGGAATCGAGGAATGCCTGCTGCACATCGACGAGGATGAGCGCAGTGGATTGCGGCAGCTTCATACTGACCCCTTTCTGCTAGCGTCTTGGACGACACCTATGGAATTCGATTCGGATGCCCCGCCCGCGGCTCAGAGAGTGGCGAAATTGCTCGATGGTCATTTTGAGTCAGCCGCGGGTCGTTCGGTGAGTTGCGCTGACCCCTGCGCCCGCAGAAGCAACTCCAACAAGTGCCCCATATGCGGAACAGACACATTCGGGATCTTGTTGTATTCCGCCAACGGCATCGTCGGCGCGTCACGAGGGAACTCGGTATGGTTCAGCAGTACCACGACCAAATCGCGGTCCGGAACCACGACCAGGAACTTTCCCAAAGCACCCAAAGCATAGAAATTTTTCACTGGCAGACCGAATCCGTTGATCCACCAAAGATAGCCATAGCCCGCGCCGTCTCTCGCATTTTCCGTGTAGGCAATGGTGCTCTGTTCGATCCAGTTAGACGGGACGATTCTGTTTCCGTTCCAATTGCCCTGCCGCAGCATGAGATAGCCCAATCTCGCCAAGTCGCGGGCACTAAGGCGGAACAGATAAGCAGGATGCACTGACTTTTGCGAGGTAGGGTCATCAGGCGCAGCGTGCATGTAGTACATATCTTCCGAACGAAAGTCTTCCATCTGCGTCGGAACTGCAATCTTGTCGTGGAATTCATTGCCGATGGTAGTGTGAAATTGTCGCTCAAATATCGTTCCGAGGACGTTGAAGTCCCAGTTGTTGTAATAGAAGAAAGTGCCGGGAGCATGGGAGCCGCGCTCAGGCTTGCTCAGTAGCATTGCCGGGGTACCAGCGACGTATGAATGATAGATGCCCGACCTCGCCTCCAGAAGCATCCTGACTGTGGCTGTCTTCTCTTCCCCCGTGAGGGGCGGGTCGTCGTCAATGCCAAGTTGTCCGACAGTGGTGTCCAGATCGAGCTTACGACTCGGCAGGTCGATTCCGTAGAGGACGCTCAAAACGCTCTTCCGCACCGAACTGACCATGATCCTCATCGCCGGGTCGCCCCACTCGATGGCTACCCTGCCGTGGTCTACAACGACGAGACTAGCTGGGGGAAGGGTGTTGAAGAACTTCCGCGCTTCGTCGAGGCGTTCCAGCGACCATCCCAACCCTTCAGGTGTGGCTGTGACCCAAGCCTTGCCGGGGAAGACATTCGTGGGATGCTGAATTGTCGTTTGCGCTCCCGCGGTCCCGCAGATCAGCATCAAGAGCAAAGGTAGTGTCCGCATTGTTTTGACCCCGCGTGCGCCGTCGAGTGTATCAGTGCCTCTGGACACTCGCTTGCAGGTATTACCACGGAAAGCCTGCCAAGCTGGTCAAAAAGGCTTCCTGCGCCTGTGAAACACTTTAGCAGCGCAGAACTCCATCCCGCAGCCAAACCGCCCCAGAGTTGGCTTCTACGCGAGCTCTCAAACCATAGCAGACCCGTCGCATTCACTCGTTACACTGGACTCCGCTGCGTTCTGCGAGTCCGGCTGCTGATCTGGGAAGGTCGGCTTCCCCACGGTAACCAAGCGCACTGGGGCACGGACTCGACGCAGCAGTCTTTCACTCGCCTAGAAATCGAAGGCAGGCTTCCACGGCAGTTCCGACTTGTTCGGCACCCAACTGACCAGCAGTCCTGAATCCGGGTGGTCGCAGATCGAGAGCGCGGCAGCTATGAAGTCTTCCCAGTGGGCGACCATGAATCGGCAGTTCGGCGTCAGCACCCGAAAGTAGGGCACCGGCGCAGCGTCCGGGTGTAGGAGCGGCTGGGCTCAAGGCATTTATCGGCTGCCTGACTCAAGACGACTGAACGCCCGCGCAAGCATGACCGCCATCAGCAAGCTCCCCGCTCCAAACACGAGCACATCCAAGATATGGCGGATATGAAACTCGCCGACATGACACACAAGAACGTATCCGACCAGCGTATTGAAAGTGCCCCAGAGCACATTCACCATCGGCGAGGACAGTCCGCGACCGGGTGGGGAGGCAAACGGGGTTGGAAATGAGCGTCCGCAAATGCCGCTAACGAAGTGGGGAACGGCATTGGCAAGGAAAGCGCCCCCGAAGAAATAGGAGACGTAGAAATACCAGTGCATCGCCCCTCCACATGCGGCATTGGTCAAGCGGGAATCGCAGGCACGGAACCTACCTAGAATACCCGACCCAAGATTGTAGACCTCCACTTGTGGGTAATAACAGTTCGGCGAGTCCCGCGTTCTCGCAAGGAAGCTGGTCGCCAAATTCGGAGCCGAGGTTCTTGCTGTCCTCGAGAAACGCCCCGCCGAACTGCAATCCGTGGATGGGACCGGCACCAAGCGCCGGGAGCGGACCGCCCGCGCATGGCAAGAGACAGGTCAAGTTCAGTGAAATTATGCTGTTCCTGTACAGCCACCGCCTGAGCACCAGCCGGGCGGTACGGATATTCAAGCTGCGCAGCGTGAAGCTGCCTTCGGCAATGCCGCGGAAGCCCGCAACAGCAAAAGCAAGACCGGACTCGATCGATGGTGCCGCGGCTTGCAGATCTGGGCGTGGCGCGGCGAATGCATTAAAAGCGCGCACATCACAAGGCGCTGACGCCGATGCCGCCCGTCTTAGGGCACTCGCTGCCTACAAAGGCTTCCTCACCCTCTGGAAAGACGCCGACCCCGACATCCCTATCTACAAGCAAGCCAAGGCCGAGTACGCGAAGCAACAATCAAAAGTTATCGCGCCGTGGCTTAGGACGAGTCTGTGTTCCCATCGTTGATTTCGTTGACTTAGGTACCCATTCGGGTCTAGGATGCCTCGCATCCCACCAAGAGGAACCGCCATGAAGTGTCCAACGTGCGGTGCAGAGTATCAAGACGAAAACGGAAGATGTCGCGCTTGTGCGGCGCCATTGCGAGTCATCACTGAAGGTAAGAACAAGCTACCCGAACCAACAATGCAGGTATTGCCGAAGTGTGTTGGAATCTGCCCGGACTGCGGCACAGAGCAAATCGGCACCCGGTACCGCATGTCGGCGGGAATGGCGGACTTCCTCAAGGCCAAAGATACGGATACGTTTTTTCCTGACAAACATCGCTGCGTCAAAGAAGTGATTGCTGGATAATCCTTTATCAACTCGCCCCGACATCCCCCTACTGAAGCAAGCCAAAGCCGAGTACGCGAGGCTGCAAATAGGCTCTCGCGTTTATTGTCCGAGTTCGGTGAAGCTCCAGTTGTTTTACCAGACCGTCAGTGTGCCACCTTCAGACCTCCTGACCTCAACAGATAAATTGGGAGTTTCGATGAAATCAGAATGAGCCGAAAACGGATTGTGGAAGGGGTAGCCGAGTGGTGAGAACGGCACATCCCCCAACTGCAATTACCCGTCCTTCCGGTTGGCGAGACGGAGATCAACACCCGAGTGGCGGCAAAAGCCAACGCAGTCAGGCCGTCGAGTGTGCGGGTTTGAGGAGGGCGCAGTGGGAGGCAGGGAAGCCCTTTTTTGTCCCAATTTGTCCCCAAAAATACCTGAAAACACTCCTTTGCCTTTCACCATTATTTGTGCAATATCATGGCGGTCGAAAATTTGGGCTTGTGAGGTGATTCTTAAGTTCCAGCTGCAAAAAGACCAATAAATTCCAATTTTCTTGGCAAAATCTCATGGGTCACAACTTTGATTCCCCGTAGCGCTACCCAACCTTCTGCGCGGAATCCGGTCCAGGCTACAAGGGGCAGTTCGCCAAAAAGCCGCATCTAAGAGAAAGTTATTCACCGCGAAACCACTACCATCAGACTAAAAGCGCCAAAGATGCGCGCTCTGTGCACGGAAGTGTACACTTTTGCCCACAAGGGAGGGGAATTCGTGATCGAGTCCGGCAAGGCTTGCAGTCTGCTCGTCTGCTTACTTTTTTTGGCCGCTTTTTCGGCCTTTGCTCAACAACCCGCACCGCTACCGCAGCTGGAACCCGAAGAACAACGGGGCAATCTTGGAATCGATTTCGGCGTAATCAGCGATCACTTTGGCGCAACCCCCTCGGCCACCACTGCCGTTGGCATTATCAGCGGACAGGGCGCTATTTATCAGGGCAATCAAAAAGCCCAGAGCCCAGATATTGTCATTGGCGGTGAAGTTGTCCTTCCCACGGGCACTGCCGAACATGCGGACGAGTTTGCCGGCTTCGCCGGGCCCATGTTTCACTTCACCGACCAGTTCACCGCTGGATTCCATATCCAATTGCGGAAACTCGACCAACCGAACGGCACACTCAACGGCCAGACTTTCATTCGTAACAATATGCTTCTTCTGGAGTTACCCCTGGTGCTGAATTACAAGTTCCTGGCTGACAAGAAAGCCTTTGTTGAAGCGCAGATCGCGCCCGAATTCAGCCCGCATTTTTCGAACTCCTCGTCCGGACCGGCGCCCTACCCACATCCCAGCCTCGATCACGGCTACACCATCCGCGGAGTCGTCGGCTACAACTTCGAGAAATTCTATCTGCGCGGAACCTATGAGACGCGCTATATCAAGTTCTCGCCGGGCCTGGGGAATCCGGAATTCATCGACAATTGGAAAACCAATTACGCTACGGTCGGCGTAGGATTCACATTCTAGTTCAGCTCTCGGGTTCTCTGTGGCTTTTGTGGTAACCGGCATTTGACACTGCTGTTTGCCTTACCTAGACTGCGTGAGTACTCCTTTCCGGAGGATTGCAAACGAGGTTGCTCCATGGGCTGGCTGCAAAATAAATTCGAAAAGAATTTTTTGATTTCGACGGTCGACTACGTCTTCAACTGGGCCCGCAAATCGGCTGTCTGGCCCATGACATTCGGCCTGGCCTGCTGCGCCATCGAGATGATCGCGTCCTCGACCGCGCGTTTCGATATTGCCCGGTTCGGATCGGAGGTGTTTCGTCCCAGCCCGCGGCAGAGCGACCTGATGATCGTCGCGGGCACGGTCACGCTGAAGATGGCGCCGGTAGTAAAACGGATTTACGATCAGATGCCTGACCCAAAATGGGTGATCTCGATGGGCGCCTGCTCGTCAGTCGGGGGACCGTTCAATACATATGCGGTGCTGCAGGGCGTGGACAAGATCGTTCCCGTCGACGTGTACGTGACAGGATGCCCACCGCGTCCGGAAAATCTTTTCTACGCGCTGCTGAAGCTGCAAGACAAGATCGACACCATGACTCTGGCGAAGAAGCCCACCGAAGTGCGGCTCGATCCGAATATGGTGGAGAACTTCAAGCGGCAGGTGATGATCGCGCAAACGCTGCAACCGAAATAGCAATCCGTAGTCAAAGGTCGGCGTTCAACCCTCTGGTTTATGCCCTGCCATGGACAATGGCTCGGGCTCATTGGATTCAAGGGACTGAATGCGAGTGCTTGCCCACTATGCCAGAATTCATCAAACTCACCACTCAATCCGAACTTCCTGCCGTCAACGAAGCCAAGGAATTCGCTTGCGGCGACAAAGAAATCTGCATCGCCAATGTGAACGGCACTTACACCGCGATCGACAACATCTGCCTGCATCAGGGCGGCCCGCTGGGCCAAGGAACGGTCGAGCACGGCAAAGTCGTATGTCCGTGGCACGGATGGCAGTACGATCCGAAGACGGGCCAAACCGCGCACAATCCGAACGCACAGGTCGCTGTGTATCCGATCAAGATTGAGAATGGCGACGTATTGGTGGAAGTTTAGGGCGATCGCGCTCAGGCTGAGAATGTATTCCCCCGACTTTCTTTTCTCCAGACTCCCTGCAACTTCCCTCCGTTCACGTAACGATTTGCTTTTCGTTGAAACCAGCGGCATGCGGAGCAACCTCACCGGTGAGTCGAAGACCGCTTTGGATCGTGAGTGTGATTCTTGCGTTTTGTTACCGGTGGTTTACGTCTCGACCCAGTCGGCGTCCGAACTTGATCGTTACAAATCCAGACTTGCTGGCGCGATCGTCATTCTTGACGAACCCGAGTGAGTGTCTCTGCCGAACCATATGGGACACCCCGCCGTGCAGTTCGAACTGCAGGCGCGATATAAAGAACCGCGAGGGCCCGAGCCAGAATCGTTTTATTCGGTCGAAATGAAGTTCCTGAAGGCCGAGGGCGTTCTCGTGATTCTTCGGGAGTCCGGAAAGCGCTATAACTTGTTAGGGATGTCGAATGCCCCTGCGGGAAACTACGAGCCGAGGCTGGTTCCGGCGGCCGCAATTGCGCATGAAGACTATGCCCTGATCTGGCGGCTCCTGAACCTAAAGCACAGGCAAGTGCAAATGCAGATTTCGTTTACAAACTGACCGCCGCGTGGGGCCTTTAATGCCGTCGAGTATTCAACTCTGCTTCCCAGGAAAATGAGCTAAGGTGCGAATCCCGCTATCCGAGAACTCTGAGGAATTTCCCCGGCTGATTATCGTAGCCTGGAAAGACTTCGCCCAGATTCTTGTTCCCAAGGTGCCGCGCGACGGCTTCGCCCATGACTTGGCGGAAGTCAGTTGTGAGCGCGAGATCGCGGCCTTCGTAGAGTTGAGACTGATCCAGCCCTGGCCAGCGTCCGTAGACGTGGCCTCCTTGCACCGGACCACCGAGGACAAACATTACATTCGCGTGGCCGTGATCGGTGCCGCGATTGCCGTTTTCGCGGGCGGTCCGGCCGAACTCAGACATGGTGACGATCACCGTGTCGTCTCCAAGATCGCCGAGATCCGTCCAGAACGCCGCAATCGACTGCGAAAATTCTGTGAGCACGTTGGTGAGCTGACCCTCCGTCGCGCCTTCGTTCACGTGATGATCCCATCCCCCGATGTCGGCAAACGCGACTTGCACGCCGAGATTGGCTTTGACCAGTTGCGCGAGCTGGCGCAAGCTGTCGCCGAAGCGTCCCCTCGGATAATCTGCGCCGGGATCAGGAGTGTATTTGCCGGGATCTGCAGATTTCATCATCTTCACCGCATCGAACGTTTCTTCGCCGGCCCCGTGCAGCACCGCGTCGGAGGAGTGATCGTACATCGCTTCGAACGCGGTCGCGACGGGCGACGGCTTCGGCCCGCGTCCGCCGACGGAAAAATCATTGATGTTGTTCATTGCGACGGCGGGCTCACTTCCGCTCATGATGCGCGGCAACCAGGGTCCGAGCGCAATGCCGCGGAAAGGCGAGTTCCGGGCCGATAGCGGCAGGTCGCGCAGAGATCGGTTTAGCCATCCATCATCAGTCGCCTTGACCCCAGGCGTCCCGGTTTCCATGAAGTCCTGCGCGTCGAAGTGCGAGCGCGTGGGGTCGGGCGATCCGGCCGCGTGAACGATGGCGAGATGCCGCTGCTGCCACAGCGGCTGAAATGACGAAAGTGCCGGATGCAGCCCGAAGAAACCGTTCAGATCGATCACTGACTTGCGCGGGATGTTGATGCTCGGTCGCATGGCGTAGTACTGCGGCTCGCCGTGCGGCACGACGATGTTGAGTCCATCTGCTGCGCCACGCTGGAAGATGACGACAAGCCGCTTGGGACGTGAGCCGGTCTGGATAGCGCCGAACCCGGCACGGGTGAGAAAGCCCGGAACCGCGGCTGTTCCGACGACCGCGAGCGCGCTATTGCGAAGAAAAATGCGACGGGTTGGCATAAACAGCTCCTCGGTTCCCAGCCGTGTGTTTCCCCTGCATTCAATGCTAGAAGCTTACCTTCTCTGAAATTCCGGCGACCCCAGCAGCAGGCCCGCGATCATGCTGGCATCCGGCGGCTTCGCCTTCGCGCTGCCATTGTTCTGGCCCTGCATCTGCGCCACGATGGAATCGTGCGTCTGCTTGGAGACATTGTCCGCAAGCAGCTTCGCTTCCATCGTAGAAAGAGCGAGTGCCGGGTCGTATGGAGGCGGCGAACTCCCCGCCAATTGGGCGACATCAACCTTCGCTCCACGAATTTTCCCCGCGGCCAGCGCCAGCGCGAAATTCATCCGATTCAGCAAAGCCGAGGAACTCACCCAAGTCTCCGCTTTCATGGAATACCCCGTCGGCGGCTGCGCTCCATAGAGCGGCATGCCCATGTTGGCGATCTGGCGAGCGAGCGGCATCGCGTCTTGCACATCGGCTCCGCTAGCTCGAACTGCCGAAACTACAAACTCCAGCGGCGTTTTCACTTTCGCGCGATACGCGCTCTCCTCCCAGAATTCCGGCGAATGAAAGAGAGTGCTCAGGACCTCTCGAATATCCCCCTTCTTTTTCAAGAAGGTCTTGGCCATGTGATCGACGAGCGTGGGCGGCGGATCGTCAGACACAAAGCGCTCGGCGAGCTTCAGAGAAATGAAATGCGCCGTCTGTGGGCTGGTCGCGAACATGTGCAACACTTCCATGCCCTCGGCTTCCCCTTTGAACTTGATGCGATGGCCTAAGACGAACTTTGGCCCGGGCTCGTGCTTGCGTGGATCGAACAGAAATCCGCCACCCTCGTTGGGCTTGTCGATGGTCCATCCGGTGAAAACTTTCGCGACTTCGGTCACGTCGCGTTGCGTGTACCCGCCACTCACACTCAGTGTGTGCAGTTCCAGTAACTCGCGGCCGTAATTCTCGTTCAGCCCGCTGTTTTGTTTGCGTTTTGCGTTCGGGTACGCGGGATATCGATACGGCCCATTGCGCCCGGGGTGTGCGGGGATGCCGAGGGCCTGCATGGAATTCGGTCCGACACTCAGCCAGTTGTCCAGATAGAACAGCATGGCTGGACTTTTCGCCGTCGCCACCAGTAGGTCTTCGAATTTGCCGAGCGCATGCGGACGGATCACATCCTGCTCGTAGGTGGTGACAAAAATGTGATCGTCTCCCTTGTTGATGAAAACGTTGAAGTGATTGAACCAGAAATCGGTCATCACCTCTTCCAGCTGGCGCTCGCTATAGATCGCCCGCAGCAACTTGGCCTGCACGAGTTCGTCGGTGACCACCCCGCGCGCGTTGTTCATGGCCAGCAGAACTTCTTTCTGCCGCGGATCTAGGCCATTCAGAAACTCTTCTCCCTTGCCGCCGCGCAACGCATCCGCGAACGCAACCTGTTGGTTAGCGGACATGGAGAGGATCTTCTGGTAACGCTGGTCGGGTGGAAGGTCGGGAAGTTTCTGCACCTCGAGATCGGCGTAGAGCCGATTCTCCATGATGCGGGAGTCCGCGTCCTCAGCAGGCGCAGATTTTCTATCCATCGATGCTGACGTCGAGGTATCGCTCGCCGACATACCGGCTGAAGCCTTCATCGCGGTGCCAGCAGCGGTCGGCGCTGGGCCCGCGTCAGGACTCGCCCCGGCAGCAGCCGCCAATTCGGCCTCGGTTTTTGCCGTGCTGGCCGCAGATGACGGATCGTTCATCATCGCATCTTGCTGGGCCGCGGAGGCGATCTGTTGGGCCGCTTCGGCTTGTTGCTGCCGCTTTTCCTCTTCTCGTGCTTCCAATCTTGCCTCCAACCGCACAAGCTG
>JASHRE010000431.1 GCA_030037515.1 Candidatus Sulfotelmatobacter sp. | reverse complement strand
CACAGTTCTCGCCCTCTACGTTAAGAGTACTGTGCAGGGCAGCACTTGGGTATATGCGACGATCAATGCAACCATGATTGTGGTCGGGATCGGTCTCGTCACCGTTTCGACCGCCATGATGGTACATGATCAAATAGCACAAAGAGTCTACGATGACTTCCGCCGGGCGCCTGAACCAACGACGGAATCTTATCCGTCTCCTGAAGCATCAAGTACACTGAAAGGTCAGGGTGAAGGAGTTCGCCTTTAACTGCTGTCCTGGTTTTTGAATCGGGGCAGATGATGACTCCTGGCAGGAAATCCTGTTGCGGAGGCGTGTCTGTCTCGGGTTTTCTTGCTCAAATTTTCGAGCCCAGTGTCGTGTGCGGGCATGCCTGCTTCGACGGAGTGTTATTGGAGCGTGAGCCATGGAGTTGAAGAGTTACGAACAAGTGAAGTTTGATCTCGCCGAGATTATCCGTTCTGGAGAACTCATCGCCGTCGAGCAAGTCAAAGACCAGAACAAGAAGTGGCAGGCGGAGCAACCCTGGCGGGAGTTGTTGACCCGGCTAGCCGAGGATCGCTTTACGGTCGTAGTCGCTGGACGCTTCAACCGGGGAAAGTCCTCGTTGATGAACGCACTTCTTGGCATGGATCGGCTCCCGACCGGTATCATTCCCTTGACTTCCGTAATCACCTCCGTCCGCTACGGAACCAGCGAGAAGGTTGTCCTCAGCTATTACGGAAGTGGGTTGCGCGGAGAAGCGAAACTTGCAGAGCTTCCAGAATTGGTTACCGAGAAGGGAAACCCCGGGAACGTAAGGCGCATACGCGCAGCAGAAATCCAACTTCCGGCGGAGATTCTTCGCCGCGGATTCTTTTTCGTGGACACTCCCGGTCTCGGGTCTGCCATCTTCGAGAACTCCCAAACTACGGAACAGTTCATTCCTGAGATCGACGTCTTGATCCTGGTCACGAGCTACGAAAGTCCGCTGACTGAAGATGAGATCCGGTTCCTGAGACAAGCAAGCATGTCCGTCCGGGCTGTTTTCGTCGTCGTGAACAAACAGGATACGGCGAGCACCGAAACGAGGCAGGAAATTCTTGATTATGTCGCGAGTACCGTCGGCAATGTGCTCGAGGGAAAAACGATCAAGCCGTTTTCCGTCTCTGCCCGAGATGGCTTGGCGGCGAAGCAGGCGAACAATAGCGAGGCTCTTAAGGCCAGTGGCATTCCGGCTTTTGAGGAGGAACTGATCCGTTTTCTCACTGACGAGCGTTCCCGGCTTTTCCTTTCTGCGATGTTTGACCGAGTATTTTCCACGCTCGAATCCTTGCCTCAGGGCGAAGGCGACCACTTGCGCGCAGAGCTGGTGAAACTACGAGACCAGAGCAATACGGACACTCGGCTCGCTGAGGGCGGCGCGGTGGTCGCACCACCTGTGAGAGCTCGCGTCAACGCACGAGGAGTTACGCCATGCGAGATTTGCCGTGGAACCCTGCACCAACTGCTCGACTTCTTCCGTCAGTACCAATACGACCTAACGATGCGACCAGAAACGCAGGAGGAACACGCACAGAGGGGTGGTTTTTGCCCCCTGCACACTTGGCATTACGAGCAGGTGGCTTCTCCTCGTGGCATCTGCACGGCATATCCGCGCCTCCTGAAGAGAATGGCACAGGATTTTCGCGCCATGGCTGCAAACGGTTCTGAGAAACCGGGCAACAGCAGCCTTGTGAATCCCTCCTGTCCCGCTTGTAAAGTACGCTGGGACGCTGAAGACCGGTTGGTGCGCTCCATGGATGAGAGATTGCGTATGAACCCAGAAACCGCGAGTGTGGTATCTCTCTGTGTTCCGCACTTGGAGTTGCTGCTCCATCAAATCGCCGATGAGCCGCTCCGTCTGCGCCTGCTCTTACGTGAAGCGGCGGTTATGGAGCGAACGGCGGAAGACATGCAGCGCTATGCCATTAAGCACGATGCTCTGCGGCGACATTTGGCCAGCCAGGAGGAGAACGATGCACCGCTTTTAGCCTTGCAGTTGTTATCGGGACATCGAAGCGTCAATGCTGTATTTACGATTCGGGAGATCTGAGGCCTTGCGCTGTCAGATAAGGGCTTCAGCTCGTAGCCGTATCGCTTCCTCCCTGTTTTTTGTTGACATTTATGTGTGAACGCGGCCATCGACGTATTGCAACGCATGGTTGATGACTTGGTGCGCATACTCGGTGCTCCAATCTTTCATATCGGAGTAGAGTGCCGCGCCAGCTTGCACTTGCCGCTTCACTTCGCCTTGCAGAATGGGCTGGCGGGGATTCTCGACGGCCACGGTACGGGCTTCGCCACGGCCTTCAAGAATGCCCATGACCATAGTTTTGTCTTTGCCACCAGTTCCAGTGATGCGACGCTTGCGCTCGGGAACGAGAATGTTCCGTGCCTTTCCTCGCCTGCGCCATTTTCTCGACAAGCCTTTTTTCGCGGAGGATGGAATGGCGATAAACAGAAGGGCTGATAGCACTTGAAACATGGAAGATCCCCTCGGCCCTAAACAGCATCTATAATGGTTGTAGCAACTGCAGCAGGGTGAAGGAGTACCACCCGAACTGCTGTCCTTTCTCCTTTGCTGGGACGGCTGATGACTCCTGACGAGAGGGATCTTGTCTCGGGAGCCACACTACGCGGCAAGCCCTCAATCAACGAAGCGCAGTGCACATCCCGGAAGACGTTTTGGATTCTTCCCAGTGTGCACCAGGAGGCAGGTATGCTCGCCGTGTGTATTAATTGCTGGCATGAGTTGGAATCGGAAAGCGAACGGTGCCCTCGCTGTGGAGCAATCGTTGACTCCGAGTCGCATTCCTATGAGCGGCTTCTATTCTGGGCCCTCAAGAACTCGCAACCAGAGCACCGCGCGGAGGTTTGCAGGGTTCTCGGCTTGCGGGGGCACAAGGAGGCCGTTGTTCACCTCATCGAGGCGGTGAACGACCACGCGACCGTCGTCCGCGTTGCCGCCTTGGGAGCCCTCGGAGCAATCGCGGACGAATCGGCAAGACCGGTAATCGAGAAAGCCCTTGGAACTGAGAGCCTGGAAGTGCAGAACGCCGCGCGACGCGCTCTGAAGCAAATCGAAGCCTCTCGCAAGCAGCCTTCCTCCATTCCCAGTACAGAACCGCGCACCCCTGAAGCAGCGCATCACGTGAGGTAGAGATCGCGGGAGGACTGGATGAACGCACTGCCTGTTTTGGCTGTTCCGCGCGACATCGCGAAGAGCACTGACTCGCGGTGGTTTTGCGGCATCGACCTCGGTACGACTAACTCCTCAGTAGCGATTTTGGACTCGTGGGCGCTGCGCTCCCGTGGCTGGTCTTCCGCAGTAAGCATGGTGCCGATCCGGCAACAGATTCGAAACGGTGCAATCGAGAGCGTACTGTTTCCGTCGGTCGTTGCCGAGCTTTTTCCAGGAGAGTGGGTCGCAGGACAAGGGGCAAAAGAGGCGCGTGGACAAGGGCTAAGAAAAGATCGGCGGATTTTTTACTCGACCAAGTCTGAGATGGGTCTCGGGCGAGAGCCTTATTACCCGTTTGCCTCGTGCAGCAAATTTGACTCGCCCTACAAGATCGCAGGGAAAATCCTGGAGTCCCTGTTTGCAGCCGTGAAGGAGGAATTTGGCGAGGACGCCCTCCGCAACGTCGTGGTCACTGTTCCGGCTTCCTTCCAGGTCGGGGCAAGAAAAGACACGCAGCGAGCGGCCGCGCTTGCAGGCATTCAGCTGGGTGAACAATCTCTGCTAGACGAACCCAACGCAGCATTTCTGGATTACATTCTCGCTCTAACAGGTCGCGAGTCGGTACTGATTGATCTGACCACACCCACCGTCGTCCTCGTGGTGGACTTCGGCGGCGGAACCTGTGACGTTTCCGTGTTACGCGTGCAAATTGAATCTCCAAGCGGGCGAGTCAGTCTGGCCAATCTTGCGATCTCTCGTTATGAACGACTGGGTGGCGACAATATTGACGTCGCGATCGCCGAGCAGATTCTGCTCCCCGAATTGCTTCGACAGAACGGTGTTGATGCTCTCGACCTTTCTTGGGCGGAAAAGAAAAACTATGTTTTCCCGCAACTACTCCCGGTGGCCGAGGCTCTAAAGCTCGCGATCTGTCGCGAATATGCGTCGTGGTTAGCATTTCATCCCGGACAACAGCTCGAGCCGAACATTTGCGAA
>JASHRE010000430.1 GCA_030037515.1 Candidatus Sulfotelmatobacter sp. | reverse complement strand
AGTTCACAATCTGCGCGGCAGACGCTGAGACATACGAAGTCACGAGTGATCATTTCTCGGTCTCCAGCGACTTACCGCTCCCAGTCGAGTTCAGCGAGAAGGCCGAGTCGGGAAATTCGTTCACAATTCTCTACAGGCCATGCTTTCGCACACGAACATGGAAATTGATCAGCCGGCCGACCCGCTCGCCCCACAGTCGCAGGTGCGAGAGCAATTGTGCTTCCTGAAACCGGGCCAGAGCTCGACAGCCTTGATTTCGAGAACGATGGCGTCGTCGTCGACCAGGCTCGAGACGATATCCGCGATCGAGATTCAGGCCTTGACAAGCGATGGGAAGCGACTTTTGCTGATCGATCTTGCGGCCGAGATTCCGGAGTTCATACGCGAGGCACGACTGGTAAGCTGATTCAACAAGCCCCGGGCCCCCGCTGCGGTGGACCTCAATCGCGGCCGCGATGATGCGTCGCGTCATCGAATCCAGTTTGACTTTCTCTTCCATCCTCGGCGCCCTCGGCGGTGAAAGGGTTACGGGTACAGGCGGTACAGCATCCGCGGGAATGGGATCGTTTCGCGCACGTGTTCGAGGCCGCAGATCCACGCGACGGCTCGCTCGATTCCCATACCGAAGCCGCTGTGCGGCACGCTGCCGAACTTGCGCAAATCGAGATACCACTTGAACGCTTCTTCCGGCAAGTTGTGCTCGTGGATTCGCTTCACCAGTAACTCGTATGATGCCGTACGCTGCGAGCCGCCGATGATTTCCCCGTATCCCTCAGGCGCGAGCACGTCGACGCATAGCGCGAGTTCTGGACGCTGGGGATCGGGCTCCATGTAAAAGGCCTTCACTTTCGCCGGATAGCGATGCACCATCACCGGCTTTTCGAACCGCGAAGAAAGATAGGTTTCATCGGGCGAGCCGAGATCGCTGCCCCACTCGAATTTCGTTTCCATCGCGCCGTTGGAGAAACCTTCCTGCAGTATCTTCA
Organism: Candidatus Sulfotelmatobacter sp.; assembly: GCA_030037515.1. Lineage (GTDB taxonomy): Bacteria > Acidobacteriota > Terriglobia > Terriglobales > Acidobacteriaceae > Sulfotelmatobacter. The sequence continues at coordinate 9,196 of JASHRE010000430.1, read as the reverse complement.
CAGCATCGTCATAACTGACGCGAGGAAACGGCGGCGCGATTTTTTCGAGCTTCGAGATGTCGCGTCCGATCGTTTGCAGATCGGTGCGGCGGCGATCAAGGCAGCGCTTCACGATGAAGCTGATGAAGTTCTCGGCCAGATCCATCAAGTCATCGAGCGTGGCGTGGGCGATTTCGGGTTCGACCATCCAGAATTCGGTGAGGTGGCGGCGTGTCTTGGATTTCTCGGCGCGGAAAGTGGGACCGAATGAATAGACTTTGCCGAGCGCCATGGCTGTGGCTTCGATGTAAAGCTGGCCGGACTGCGTGAGGTACGCCTGCTCGTCGAAGTAGTCGACAGGAAACAGAGTGGTTGTACCCTCGCAAGCGGCCGGTGTGATGATCGGCGGATCGGTGAGCGTGAAGCCACGCTCGTCCAGAAAATCGCGGGCCGCTTTGATGATCTCCGCGCGCATGCGCAGAATCGCCGCTTGCCGCTGCGAACGCACCCAGAGATGCCGATGTTCCATGAGGAAATCGGTGCCGTGCTCTTTGGGCGTGATTGGGTAAGGGTCGGATTCCGGCACGCGCTGCACCACCTGCACATTCGAGACGTCGAGTTCGTATCCGCCAGGCGCGCGCTTGTCGGCACGGACTTTGCCTTCGACAATCACGCTCGATTCCTGGGTCAGGGTCTTGATGGCATCGAAGACTCCGGGCGTGACCGCATTCTTGGGGACGATGCCCTGAATGATCCCCGAGCCATCGCGGAATTGCGGAAATAAAAGTTTGCCGCTCTCGCGGAGGTTATAGAGCCAGCCGCGGATGGTGACCGCCTGGCCGTCGTGCTTCCCGATTTCTGCAATGGTGGTGGTGGCTGACATGGTCCAGAGAATCTTCTTGCCGTCGAGCACGCCGAGAACAGGAATAGACATCCCGAAAAATTGTCTCAGCCGCGTGCACTTCCCAAATCATGAGCTCATAATTTTGAAAAATATTCCCCGGCGATCTTGGCGACACGGCGGTGGCTGCTTTCACGCCACTTCCAGTTTCTCAAATGCACCCGGCAATTTTTCCAGCGGATTCACTTTCTCATCGCTCTCCAGTTCCAGCAACAGCGGCGGTGTTTGCGGAGCAGAACGCAACAACGCCATGGCTTCTTTCCAATCGATGGTTCCCTGTCCCGGCCACAGATGCGAGTCTTTATCCTTCGCGTTGTCGTGCACGTGCGAAGACTTGACGTAATTGCGCAGAATTTCAAACGCCTCGCGCACCGAGTTCATGATATGGGCGTGCCCGAAATCGAAGCAGACGCCGACGTCGTCGAAATGCGCCTGATGAATCAGGTCGACCAGTTTGTCGGGAGTGGAAAGCTCGTTGGGAATGTTTTCCAGCAGGATGCGCACGCCGAGCGGCTTGGCAAACGCGCGCAAGTGTTCGATCGACGTCATGGCCGCTTCGAATTTTTTGTCGCCAAAACTTTCGTTGGGCGTGCCCATGTGCTGCACGAGAAAACGAAAGGGAATCTGTTCGGCAATTTCGAGCGCCCGTTTGATCTCGTCCATGGCCGCGATGCGATGAGCGCGGTCGGTGGACGTGATGTTCACGGGCGGCGCGCCGGCTCGTCCCCACTCGTAGTCGGCGTATAAGGGCGAGTGCACCGAGTTCAGGGGAATGCCGCTGCCCCGGAACCACTCCGCGATCTCTTTGACGTGGGCTTTGCGGTTGGCGTAGTCGATATGCTGGCGCGCGGCGAAAATTTCAATCGCCTGCACTCCGCTGCGCGACAAGCCATCGAGAATACCCGGATGCAGGCGTTCTTTAACGAATAGATAAGTGGAAACTGCTTTCAGCATGTGCGTTTAGAACGATTGCAGATTGATGATCCCAGCTTGCAAATTAACAGCGTTGCTAATCTCGACTGCTCAGGGGCCAAAAGCCCCGTGATAAAGCTGCAGTGACGCGGCCCAAAGGGCCACTTTCCTCGAAAACACATTCTAGGGCCCGGCGGGAGCTGCACGCTCAACCCCTTTTTCTGTTGTTCCCATGCCTCGAAAAAGGGGCGAGGCAGGGGGGCACCCTCACTTCCGTTTTTCCGCAAGCCCTGTCCCTGGCGGCAGCCGCGTCTTTCAATTCCTAAGCTGGCCGGTGGCTCTAATATCCTATCGCCTTGCCGTGATTTCTGCCGTCGCTGGCGCCGAGCCGGAGTCCCGTTTTCTCATCGATGGCGATGCACTCGGCATCGCTCCAATAGGGAGAAAAATGTTCGCCATCGCGCAGGCCGATCTGGACCTTGTATCCCATTCTTTCGAGCAGGCTCACGGTATCGGGCGAAAACCATTTCTCGACCATGATGACATCGGGCAGCCATTGATGATGAAATCGCGGCGCGTTCACCGCCTCCTGAATGTTCATTCCGTAATCGACGACGCCCATCAGAACATTCGCCACGGTTGTGATTATTTTTGAGCTTCCCGGCGAGCCAAGAACCATGACGGTCTTGCCCTCGTGGACAACGATTGTCGGGGTCATCGAGGAGAGCGGGCGTTTCCCCGGACCGATCCCATTGGCTGCGCCCTGAATGAGTCCATCGCCGTTGGGAGCGCCGGGTTTTGCGGAAAAATCATCCATTTCATCGTTGAGCAGGAAGCCGAGACCGTCGGCGGTGACGCGGGAGCCGAACCAACCGTTGATGGTTGTGGTGACGGCAACCGCGTCGCCGTCGGCGTCGACCACCGAGTAATGCGTGGTGTGATTCGATTCGTGCGGCTGGGCAAGCGGCGCATGGGACGCGGCCACCTGCTCCAGTTCGGTGAAGATTTCCGGCCGCTTTAGTTCCCTGCTCGGAGTGGCATGGTCGGGATCGATGCTCTGGCGCCATGCGGCGGCATAGCGTTTGTCGATCAATTGCGCGACCGGGATTTTGGAGAAATCCGGATCGCCCAGAAATTCGGCGCGATCGAAAAACGCCCGGCGAAACGCTTCGATGGTGAAATGAATCGCCTCGGCCGAGCGATCCTGCATGGGTGCGAGATGGAATCCCTCGAGAATGTTGAGCGATTCGATGAGCACTGTTCCGCCGGATGACGGCGGAGGCGCGCTGATGACTTCATATCCGCGGTATGAGCCGCGAACCGGCTCGCGCTCTTTGACTTCGTAGCGAGCAAGATCGTCGGTGGTGATCAGACCTCCGCCCTTTTGCATGGCCGTGGCCAATTCGCGGGCGAGTGAGCCGTGATAAAAATCGTCGGGATTGTCGGCAATGCGCTCTAGAGTGCGCGCCAAATCAGGCTGACGGAAAATCTCTCCGGGCTTGTAGAAATTGCCGTCGCGCTGAAAGACCCGGCGCGATTCGGGAAATTCCGCCAGATGACGATCATGGAAATCTCGCGCTTCGGTCCAGGACAGCACGTAACCGTCGCGCGCAAGTTTGATTGCCGGAGCCATGACCTGCTTCAGCGAAAGCTTGCCCCAGTGCTGCTCAGCGTAGGTGAGACCGGCGACCGAACCGGGAACTCCGATGGACTTGTAGCCGATTTCGCTCGCGCCCTCGATCACATTGCCGTGCTCATCAAGATACATGTCGCGCGTGGCCGCCGCCGGAGCCTTCTCACGATAGTCAAGAAAGTGCGTTTGGCCGTCAGCCATGCGGACGAGCATGAATCCGCCGCCGCCGATGTTGCCGGCGGGAGGAAGGACGACCGCCAAGGCGAACCCGGTCGCGACGGCAGCGTCGACGGCATTGCCGCCCGCTTGCAGGATGTCGACGCCGACCTGCGACGCCAATTCGTGAAAGCTGACGACCATGGCGTGCTCGGCGCGAACCGGTTGTGTGGCAGCGCCGGCCTGCGCGGCCAAACAGATAATGAGCGCGATGAGCAAACAGGGAGCGGATTGGAGTCGGCGACGCACGCAGGTCAGAAATCGAAGTTGGAAGAGACTCTTGAGGCTAGCCGAGGGCGGCAGAGGAGTCAAATCGTTCGTGCTCCCGAGTCGCAAGTCCTGACTCGTGAGTCCTGAACCGCGAGTTTCGAAATCCGGGAACGGCCCTCAGACTTCTGACGGATTCACTATGAAATCAGGCGCGTTCTGGTGCGCCGACTGCCGGCCTTCCCGCGCTTTCGCGGAACCACCGTTTTCGTTGGCTGCTTGGCTTTCGCTTTCACCAATTCGTAAGACTGCCGCATCAGCTGACGCAATTCCTGGTTTCCCACCGCATCCAATCGCTCAAGCATCACCCAGTTATGGCGCCCCAGATAGGGCGAGGGGCGAATATTTTCCCGCTCAATCAGTTCAGCAAAAGCTTCGGGCGTGCATTTGAAAGACAGGCGGGGATTATCCAGTCCGAGAACAACAAACATTTTGCCGCCGATCTTGAAGCAAACAGCGTCTCCCCACTGCAACTTCTCGGTGGCGCCCGGGAACGACATGCAAAATTTGCGGATCTCGTCGGTGTTCATAAAATCTCTCCCAGAGCGGTCAGGATCGATTGAGAAGCTGGATCAAATTTTTTTTGGCGGCAGGCCACTCCGAGGCTATAAACGAAAAGCGGGCCGAGTCGCGGGCAATGTAATCGGCGGCCATCCGGTGGGAACGCAGAATTCCTTCAAACTGCCCGCCGATGCGTTCGATCGCGAGGCGGGAGCGCTGGTTGCGTGCGTCGGTGTGCAGGCATACGCGCAAAACCTGCCAGACCTCGAAAGCGTGCGTGAGCATGAGCAGTTTGGCTTCGGTATTGGCCGCGCTGCGAATGGCCGAGTGCGTCAGCCAGGTGTATCCAAGCTCGCAGGCGTCGGGCGTGGTGCGGCCATGGAGTGCGTGGCCAGCAGGCCATTCCCAGAACTCAAAATTATAGAGCCGGGTCGAGCCAATCACTTTGCCGCCAACCAAGCAAACGGTGGCGAAAGGCACGGCCTGGCCAGCGTCGCGCGCGGCCAAGGCGGTTTCCACATAGTGCGTCGTTTCTTCGATTCCGTGCGGAACAGGACTCCAGCGATACAGGGCGGGATCGCCCGCGGAAGCTGCCGCCAGAGGCTCGATGTGACGGCGCTCGAGCGGCTCGAGGCGGATGTGCTCACCTTGCAGCGGGACGTTGGAGACCATAACGAGGTTGGCGCATATAGTGTAGCTGGAGAGGTCTGGATGCGTCCCGCGGGTCAGGCAGACACAGGGCCCATAGGCCGGTTCGGTTGCGTTCCTGAGGCGCCCCTAAGGGGCCGCACTTCCGCGGCGGGGTGTTGTTCCACCGCCGACTTAATAGAAGAGGTACTTGCGCCACTTGTCGTCGGAGCGGCCCATGAGGCGCATGATGTGGCGGCTGGTGTGAAGATTGAAGGCGCGCGGCTCGCGCATCAACTTCATGCCTGCCTCGCCGGGAAGCTGGTTTCCCTTGCGGCGATTGCAGGGATGGCAGCAGGCCACCAGATTCTCCCAGGTAGAGGAACCTCCGCGGGAGCGGGGAATGACATGATCGAGCGTCAACTCGCTCGACGGTAGCAACGTTCCGCAATACTGGCAGGTGTTGCGATCGCGCAGGAGAATGTTCTTGCGCGAAAGAGCTCGGCTCTGATGCGGAATGCGGCGGTATTCAAGCAGACGGATCACCGAAGGCAGACGCATGGCAACACGCGCCGAATGCAGGAAGTGACCGTTTTCCTCTTCGGTCATCGCAACGCCCTTCAGCACGAGCACGAGCGCGCGGCGCGCCGCGCAAACATTGATGGGCTCGTACGAGGCGTTCAGCACCAGAACCGGCGCGAGCAGAGCATGACCATCACCGGGACGGTGGGGAGCCACCGGGGAATAAATATTTCCCGGGTGCCGGGCATTTGCGTCGTGTTCGTTGCGGTGCGACATAAAATCAAGCTTCACGCTTCCAGGTTTCCAAGGTTTCATTTCTAAGTGCTCGTTGTCTCGAAGCTTAGAAACTCGAAACCTATACTCGGCTTCCCGCCGCACTGGCCAGCGCGGACTCTTCCACGTCCCTCTGAGCGATCTCAGCGCATTTAGATGCGAGCTTCAGCGTACGCGCCACCGTGGCCACCCAGACCCGAACGGCACCGCTGCGGCGCAAAACCTTGGCGCATTCAGTAACCGTGGTCCCGGTGGTATAGACATCATCCACGAGAAGAATTTGACGGCCAGTGACTTCCTCGGCACGCGCCACCGCGAACACGCCGCCAATATTTTCTCGCCCTTGATGGCTGGCCAGGCCCATCTGGGAGTGCGGATCGCGGGTGCGCAACAGAATGTCGGTTCGCAGCCGCAGCTGGCCGCCGAAAGGAGTTTTCAGGGCGTCGCGCGCGATCAATTCTGCCTGCTTGAATCCCCTTTGAGGCTTGCCTTTGTACCGCGGAACCGGGACCACGAGGACCGGGCTGTGGGTGAAAGCAGGCTCCAGAGTCGAGACCGCTGCGGCGAGCATGCCTCCCAAAACGGCAGCCCCGGAGCGCACGCCGTTGTGCTTCAGCAGGCGAACCGGTTCGCGCAGACCGCCCGCATAGCTGCCATCAAGGGCACGGGAAAATGAACGTCGCACACCACGAGAAAGCCGACAACGCACGCGTCCATCCTGGTCCGGTTCCGCATAGCCGGAAAGCACGCCCTGGCCATAGGTGGAACAAACCTTGCCTGGGATCGCGCAAGTCCCTTCCCGGTGTGCGGTGGACACCGGCGGCCGCGAAATGTTCAGCAACGGTTCGCGGCGCGGGCGGCGATCGGAAGGAAACCGGCTAGCGGTAATCCTGCCAGCCAGGCCATGGTGCTTGGGGGGCCGACCTGACGGCAGAAGATCTCGCGAGAGGGGCTTTTTCAGGACAATAGGCCGCTTCGCCAGTCCAACCCCGGCCACTCCAGCACTGGCTGCGCTAGCCCGGATTCGGTCCTCGCTACTGCTGAAGACAGCCTCCTCACACACTGGCGAACAACTACCGCTAGATCCGAACCAGTTAAGTATAGCGGCGCCGACCGGCGCTAGGCAACGTTGCTTTGGGACGCGTCCGTCGGTTTTGCAGGTGGCATCTTGACAGGCTCCGGCATGCGCTCGCGGACGTGGGTGAAAATCAGCCGGTAATCGCGCCGGAAGCACTCTCCGCATCGGACGGGCTGCAGAAGGAACAATGGCAATAGATAACGTTCGGCAAAATTACGACGACGGGAGCGAAAACCCACGTCGCTGCCGCAATCACGACAGAAATAAGGCGGAAAGAGGTTCCGGTCCGTAGAGTCAATCATCGCTTGCACCTCAGAAGAACTGAAGTTTCGGGGCACCACGAAGAGGCGATCGTTACATTCTACGCTCGGACGGCAATTTGCGTCGGATGTCGGAAGGACGCGAGTTTCAAAATGAGACCGCCGCTCTTTGAGCCCGCCGGGCCTTTTTCGCAAGCGGCGAGCCGGAAACCGAACCTCACGGGTGGTCCGCAAGCTGGCAGGTGTTGCCGTAAGTAAAGGAGTGCAAGGTCAGTCCAGGACCTTGGGGCGCGAGTGAGACCAGGTGCGCGCTGAAGGCGGGACTTCGAATGATGTAATACATGCGAGCATCAGTAACGTCGATATAGGCCCCTTTCGCGTCAAACTGGACATCAGAGCCGGCCTCTTGTTTTGGCAGCAGCCCACCATCTTCGACGACGTCGACTCGCACCTGCTTGGCGGCGGTAAGGCTGATCACAGCGTACATGGATCGCGCATGATAACGGACTTCCGCGCCCGCCGAATGGCCTTCGGACGTAACGCCATCATGTTCGATTTGCCAGCGGCCTACGAGCATCACTCCACCGTCGGGCGGGGAATGAGGAGGTTCGAAATCTACGCTGTCGCCGATTTGATGATCCCCCAAGTCGTCGACCGCGCCTCGCCCGTAGAGCTGGCCGACAAAGGTTTCCTGGGTGGTCACGCCGCACTCCGGCCGGAAGTCGTTCTCGTCAGGATCTGAAGCGGTCTTCGTCACCTCGGGATGATCGGTTGCCAGTAAATCGCGAATTTTGTCTTCCATCTCGCGGTTGTTGGTTTCACCGAACACGCTCATCACGACGTCGCCCTTCTGATCGATTAGAAATCGGTTGGGCCAGCCCTGGGCCCCGTAGGCTTTCCAGGTTGTGCCCTTCTGGTCGGCGACGACCGGCCAGGGCAGACGAAATCGTTGTGCCGCCGCGCGAACATTGTTCACGTCAAATCCTATGTTGAACTCGCCGAAGTGCACGCCAATCACGTCAAAACCATCGGAGTGGTATTTGCCATACCAGCTCTTGAGAACCGCGAAATCGCGGATGCAGTTGATGCACGTGTATTCCCAAAAGTCGATCAACACGACCTGACCGCGATACTGAGAGATGTGATGCGGAACCGGCGCGCCCTGGTCGAGCCACTCGTCGCCGGAGCCAAAGTCGGGGGCGCGCCGGACGGTCTGATCCACCTGCGCGCAAAGCGCCAGGCAAGGCCAGACCATGAAGAAGACCAAAATCAATCGGCATTGGCGCATGGCAACCGATCCTATTGATGGAAATGGCTCGGAGTTTCTCGTTCCTGTAGGATGCCGAGCAAGCAGCCGCGGTATTCAGAAAATGGCAGGTGCTCGAGCGCGTCGTTGCTCACGAGCTGTGGGCACAATTTGAAATCTCGGCGGTTTGGCGGCCTTTCCTCGGGGACCTTGGGGGTCAGAAGCTTTAAGAGGCGAAGGTCTCGCAGAGCACGCAGAGAGAATCCTGTGCAACTCCAGCTTTGCTGGCTTCTGCCGGCTCCGGTCGTACTTGTCAGGCGCAGCCGTCGCGTGGTAAGGTGCGCGGTTCCAAAGTTGGTCGCTTGTTGAGCCTTCTGGATTCATTGTGTTTTCGGCCGGACTTCGCATAAGCTCAAGCGAGAAACTGGTGAGCCGCTCCCATCCCATACCTTAAAGGACTTCAGCCATGAGCCCCGTCGGCGAGCTTCCCGCCCAGAAAAAGTACGCGCCCTACGTTCCCGAAACCATGGAGATGAAGGAATTTACTTTCCGCGCCTTGCTGCTCGGGCTGGTGATGACGGCGATCTTGGGGTCGGCCAATGCCTATCTGGGGCTGCGGGCGGGCATGACTATCGCGGCAACGTATCCGGCAGCTGTGATTGGAATGGCGATTTTGCGACTCATGAAGGGGTCGCTGCTTGAAGAAAACATTGCGCGAACTGTGGGATCGATCGGCGAGTCGATGGCGGCGGGTGCGGTGTTCACGATTCCGGCCTTTGTG
>JASHRE010000429.1 GCA_030037515.1 Candidatus Sulfotelmatobacter sp. | reverse complement strand
TATCGCCTTGGCCTTCGTAGCCGCCGTCAGGGGATACAAGCTCATTCTCACCATGCCCGAGACCATGAGTCTGGAACGTCGCGTGTTGTTGTTGGCATTTGGTGCGGAGATTGTTCTTACCCCCGGCCCCAAGGGGATGAGCGGGGCTGTCGCCAAAGCCGAGGAGATTCTTGCCCGGACTCCCAATGGATTTATGCTGCAGCAGTTCGATAACCCAGCCAACCCAAAGATTCACGTCGAAACCACCGGACCGGAGATTTGGGACGACACAGATGGTCGAGTCGATATCCTGATCTCTGGCGTTGGGACAGGCGGGACCCTCACCGGAGTTTGTCAATACATCAAGCCCAAGAAAGCGACGTTCAGAGCCATCGCCGTGGAGCCCGCAGATAGTCCTGTCCTTTCGGGCGGGAAGCCGTCGCCCCACAAGATACAGGGAATTGGCGCCGGCTTCGTACCGAGTATTCTGCGCACAGACTTCATCGACGAGATCGTCACCGTGACCAACGATGAGTCGGTCAATATGGCGCGCCGTCTTGCCAAAGAGGAGGGACTGCTGGTAGGAATTTCGTCCGGGGCGGCGGCGGTGGCTGCGTTGAAGGTCGCAGGGCGAAAAGAAAACGCCGGCAAGCTAGTCGTCGTGGTTCTTCCCGATTTCGGAGAGCGTTACCTGACCAGCGTTCTGTTTCAGGGATTGCGCGACCAGGCATTGCAGATTCCTACGAGCGCGTTGCCGGAGCCATTCGTCACCTCGGCACCATAATTGGCGAGGACCTGGCCACGGTCGAGGAGCGGGATCCCGCGGCCGAGTCGCGCCTGGAAGTGTTTCTGTGTTACTCCGGCCTGCACGCCGTGTGGTTTTACCATATCAATCATTGGTTATGGAACCACGGTTTTCTTCTGCTCGGTCGCTGGTTATCGCAGGTTGCCCGCTTTCTCACCGGAATCGAAATCCATCCCCGGGGCGAAAATCGGCAGGCGCCTGTTTATCGATCACGGGAATGGAGTCGTCATCGGCGAAACCGCGATTGTGGGCGACGACGTGACTATGTATCAGGGCGTGACCTTGGGCGGAACAGGGAAGCAGCACGGCAAGCGTCACACCATTGAAGACAACGTTGTGATCAGCGGTGGAGCGAAAGAACCGTCGGATTGGCGCTGGTTCCGTCATACTTCGGAATGTGCCGGAGGACTCGACTGTGGTGGGCGTTCCCGGCCATATTGTCTTTCGCCAGGGCAAGCGGGTTGTGATCACCGATCCCAAACAAATTAACGATCCCCTGTCGGAAGCCTTGGCGGCCGTGGCCATCGAGGTCAACAAGCTGCAGGAGCGTGGGCGACTCGAAGGCGCCGAGTCCGTGGGGAGCCCGTTTCGACACCGCTCGAAACACTCATCGAAGCTGTTGATTATCAGATTTAGCAAACGCTGGCTGGAGCCACTACATTTTTCATTTGTCGGATTCCGAAGCCTTGCCCGTCCGATCGCGGCTTTTGAGGAAACTCTTTGCTTAGAAGTATTCGTTGACGGTGTGGCTGAGTTTGATCAGGAGTCATAGCGACGAATACCGCCGCTCCCTATCATCGATCCATGCGTCCAAACTTCTCGATCTCTTCGAGGATCTGGAGCAGCTCAGGCAGGCTAAAAGGGTCGTGGGATGAGAAGTCCCGAAATTCTCCAAAACACTGTTCGTGATCGAAGGCCGCGGCTCGGGCCAAAGCGTAGAGACCGTCAGGACCAGGCAGCGTCAAGGGACGACCTTGGGGAGCATAAATCCGGTAGATCGGCCCGAGAATCGTGTCGACCCCCATCTACTCGCAGCGATCCAAGCTTTTGTCCGTTCCCGGCCTGCAAATCGGGCAACGCTCTAGTCGATGGACGAGTCGCTTCCACAATGGCCAGTCCTGTTTTTCATGCTCATGCCGATATTGAAGCCACCGGGCTTCAAACATCTTCCGTAGAGCATCTGTGTCTGGAGAATTTTGAGCGCTCATGAGTTGTCTTGTTTGGTTCTGTGCCTGATTCCTGTCAGCGAGAACACGGCGTATTTGGGCTCGAGGTTCCTCGGATTTCAGCGGGTCTTTTTCTTCCATAGGCGTGTGCCAGAATCGGACATTCGCCAGCGGTCGAGTTAAATAGGCTTACACCTCGGCCACACACGTAAAGCTGCGCCCGCGAGTCTGCCTCGGTGCAATACCGGTTGAGGTAGAGGTAGCTTTTTTGGGTTTTGGGGTGCTGGTGCTAAAGGTCCTGCAGCAACACCACATGCGAGGGGCAACACTCGAGGTCTCCAGAATCTTTTGCGGATTCAAGTTCTCTCCCCCGACCTTCGCGCTGTGCAAAACCTCTGGGCGCACGCGCGGTCCGATCGCGGCGCGAGGCCACGGTATGGGGGTCGTCAAGGCAACGAATGCGACCTGATGAGTTGACTGACCCAGACAAAGTCCGCGTAGATGAATGCGGCCAAGGCGTAAGCTCGCGGGGATCTCGAACCTGCTTCTGACAAACTCACGGCCCGAGATCCTGGACCTGACGAAATCCGTTGCCCGGATCTAAGTTTGAGTTGATCTTCACCCCCATTCCGTTCATGTAGTAATTGGCTTTCGGTCCACTAAATACCTGGAACTGGTTGCCAGTAACAGGGTCGTAAAGGTTAGTAACTCCCGTGAGTATGTTTCCCCAGCTTGAAACCTGGTCCGCTTGAGCCTGCTGGCGCGCTTCGAAATGCGCAACCTGCTGGTTCATGGCCGCCTCCCTTTGTTGGTGGTAGGCGGCCATGCGCTGCATAAACTGGCCGAACTCGTTCCTCATCTGCGCAAGCCCCATTTGCGTCAGCTGGTTCTGGTGCTGCTTCCATTCCGGGTTCTCCCGCCAGCTATCGATCATGTGCTGAGTCATTGTGCGGGCTAGCGCCAATTGGTCCGGTGTAGCAAGGATGCTAAGGATAGGATCGACCAGCCACAAGCCTTGATCACCGATCACGGTGTTGCGTGCGTAAACATTGACGATCCGCGGTCCATCCGAGGTCTTGCAATCGTAGGCGATGGACGCCTCGGTGGACTTTCCGGCTCCCGGCGGGAGTT
>JASHRE010000428.1 GCA_030037515.1 Candidatus Sulfotelmatobacter sp. | reverse complement strand
TGCGAAACCGTCATCGCTCCGGACTTCTTCGAATCGTATACGAAGTATGCCTGAGCGTAGTTGTTCGTGTTTTCGCCGATGATCTTGATCGAATTCTTGTTCGCGCCAACTGTCCCATCCGCTCCCAGCCCGTAGAACAACGCACGAACCACGTCGTCGGACTCGGTGGAAAAATGCGGATCGTACTCCAAACTGCCATGGCTGACATCGTCGTTGATACCAACCGCGAAATGATCCTTCGGTTCTTTGTTCTTCAGATTGTCGTAAACCGCCTTCACCATTGCTGGCGTGAACTCTTTCGAGGACAATCCGTAACGCCCTCCGACCACCCCCGGAGCCGCTTTCAACTTGCCATACCCAAGTTTCAGTCCCTCTTGCAGCGCGTTGACAACGTCGAGATACAGCGGTTCCCCAATCGCTCCCGATTCTTTTGTCCGATCAAGCGCAGCGATCTGCCGAACCGTCGCCGGCAGCGCCTCGACAAACGACTTCACGCAGAACGGCCGATACAACCGCACTTTGAGCAATCCGACTTTCTGTCCCCGCGCATTCAGATAGTCAACTGCCTCATGTGCGACCTCTGCGCCCGATCCCATCATCACGATCACGCGCTCGGCATCGGGCGCACCCACATAATCGAATAACTGATACTGCCGTCCGACCACCGCGGCGAATTCGTCCATCACCCCTTGCACCTTCGCCGGAGCCGCATGGTAAAACGGATTCGCCGTCTCGCGAATCTGGAAAAATACGTCCGGATTCTGCGCCGTTCCGCGAATCACCGGATGATCCGGCGACAGCGCCCGCCGCCGGTGATCGATCACACGATCCACGTTGATCAGCGCGCGCATGTCGTCCTCGGTCAGCATTTCAATCTTGTTCACTTCGTGCGATGTGCGGAACCCATCGAAGAAATGCAGGAAGGGAATTCGCGTTTCGAGCGATGACGCATGCGCGATCAGCGCCAGGTCCATCGCTTCCTGCACCGAATTCGAGCACAGCATGGCCCACCCGGTCGTGCGGCAGAACATCACATCAGAGTGATCTCCGAAAATCGACAGCGCATGCGTCGCCACCGTTCGGGCGGAAACGTGGAACGCCGTCGGCGTCAACTCGCCCGCAATCTTGTTCATGTTCGGGATCATCAACAGCAATCCCTGCGACGCCGTAAAAGTCGTCGCCAGCGATCCGGTCTGCAGTGCTCCATGCACCGCCCCAGCCGCTCCGCCCTCGCTCTGCATCTCGACAACATGCGGCACGCTGCCCCATGCGTTCGGGATCGCCTCAGACGCCCACTGGTCCGCCCACTCGCCCATCGGCGACGATGGCGTGATGGGGTAGATGGCAATGACCTCGTTCACGCGATACGCCACGTGCGCGACCGCCTCATTGGCGTCCATGGTCTTAAACTGGCGTTTCATTGACTCCCCCATTCCAGACTGTCGACCGCTACCACCGAACTGGCCCTGATGTCTTCAGCATAGGGAAGGGGCTCGCGGATGTCGGAGCCTGCGTTCACAGGTCGATGTGATTGGAATCACAACTCGCCCGCAAGTGATTTGGATACGGCGGGTTACGGCAAACTTTTGCCACATGAAACTTTCGGGCGTACCATACTCTAATTTCATCGAAGCACGCGACCTGGGAGTTGCTCTGTTTGCGACGCTTGGGGTTTCAGGTTAAGCCATGTTTTGAAAAGGACGCCTTCAAGACCGTACGCAAAATCGGCACCCTTTCAGAAGCTGCTTTAGTCGCTGGGGGAACTTTAACCGGAGTTTCCCTGGGTTTTCGAAGGACTCGGTCGTGCCGGCCAACCGCAGCAGCCACAGAGATCAATTTCAGGAGGATTCGAGATGAGTGATCACTACCATGACCCAGCCGACTTGCGGCTGCTGAAAGAGATGAGCAAACTCGCACCCACGGAATTCAACGCGTGGTTGAATCTCGACAAAATTGTCGGCCGCGAAGATGGCGCCATTCCGCGAAAATACCGCGAACTGATCGCGCTGGCTGTTGCCTGCACCACGCAATGTCCCTACTGCATCGAGGTTCACTCCAAAGCCGCGAAGAAAACAGGCGCCTCACGCGAGGAAATCACCGAAAGCTCGCTGCTGGCGGCAGCGCTGCGTGCCGGAGGTGCCGCGACTCACGGCGCGATGGCGCTGAAGTTCTACGACCAGGACTGAGCGGAGCTCGTCATGCGAAAAGGTTCGTGTAGGGACAACCGCCTCGGCTGTCGAGCGGACCGTGCCCTGCTCTTGTCCCGCTTTAGGCGACAGGGTGAGGACTTCTCATAGCGAAATCTTGGAGTTGCTCACGGCGTGGCGCACTGGAACCGGATCCCATTCCATTCCGTCGTGCCAATGGGCGCGCCCGGCGGCGACTCCAGCGACGGAGTCGGTTTCAGCGTCTGCGTCGGCTCCAGTTCAAATTTCCGAATCTGCGCGGCGGCAAAAAGCAGGTGCGCTTTTCGCTGCGGATCGGTCGCCGAAGCTGCCTGCTTTGCCAGCCATGAGCGGAGTTCCGTGAGTTGATACAAGGTGGCGGCTCGGACTTCGTCCGCGGCCTTCCCGTCAGCCGCCAGCATCATCATCCGGTTCAGCACGACATCATCCACGACGTGCTGCACTGCGGCCAAATCTCCGCTCCGCGGCTTGCTCTTCCACGTCGCGTTCAGCAGTGCGTTGAAAACTTCGTTCAATCCGGGCTGCTGGGCATCTTCCGCGTGGAACTGAATAAGCCGTGCAGCGCGCTCGTGATCAAGCAGCACGGAGACGGTCGCATCCGCGGAGGTCTCGGCAGCTGCCAGCGGATCAAACGTAAGCCCGGTATGCGATGGGAACTCCTCATGACGTTCGATCTGCGAGGGCCGTGGCGGAATCATTTTCGTGATCTTTGCCGGCATCGCCAGAAATTCCGGCGAGATCGTCTCGAGCACCGCGGCCAGCGCCCGGCGCTGATCGGGGGCGCTTACTGGTGCGGTCGGGACTTGGCCATCCCCGCGCAGCGCATATGTGTAATTGAGTCCGCCGATCGTTTTCGTCGCCGCTTCGGTCTGGTAGCGGTGATAGAGATAAACCGGCACCAGCACATCTTGTAACACTGCCATCGGCTCGCCTTCCCGAATATTCTCTTCTCCGAAGTGTGCGAGCGCGGCAGCGCGAATCTTCACGACATTCTGCAACTCGCCGACTGGGTCCTTCCCGTTATCCCAAAGGTTCGTGAACGGACTAGCGCTGCCCGGCGGGCGCGCATCCTGATCAGTGAGGAAAGTCAGCCCACGCCGGGCGGCGTCGGTGATGATCTTGTTCAGCGCGGCATGCTCGTCAGTGCCGGGCGCGAAATCAGAATAGCCGTACTCGATGCTGACCTTATCCCATTCGCCGATTCCGGTCGCGTAAGCCTGCGACAAGTCGATCGAACCGTCGGTGGCAAGTTTTACCCACGGATGCGGATAGTCCATGACCGAAGCGCGGCCCTGACTGCTCGAGATGTAGTTATGCTGCAGACCGAGAGTGTGTCCGACCTCGTGTGCCGCAAGTTGGCGTAGACGAGCCAGAGCCGTGGACAACATGCGCGGATCGGCGGGTTCAGCTTTCTTGTACGGGGCAAGCAGGCCTTCGAAAATCATGTAGTCTTGCCTGACACGCAGCGAACCAAGGCTAACCTCGCCTTTGATGATTTCACCGGTTCGCGGATCGACCACCGAATTCCCATACGACCAACCGCGCGTCGAGCGATGAATCCACTCGATCACGTTGTAGCGGATGTCCATCGGGTCGACATCGGGCGGAAGCATTTCTACGCGAAAAGCGTTGCGATATCCGGCGGCCTCAAATGCCTGATCCCACCACCTCGCGCCTTCGAGCAGCGCGGATCGAACCGGTTCGGGCGTTCCCGGGTCGAGGTAATAAACGATTGGCTTCACAGGCTCGCTGATCGCCGCCGAGGGATCTTTTTTCTCGAGACGGTGGCGCGCGATGTATCGCTTCACGATTGGCTCGCCGACCGGAGTGGCGTAGTCCATGTAGCGGATTGCGTAGAATCCCGAACGTGGATCGAACGCGCGCCGACGGTAGTGATTGTCCGGAAGCTGCACGAACGAATAGTGTTCGCGAACCGTAACTGCGGTCGGATCGGGAACGACTCTCTGCAGGGATTCTCCGGGATCTTCGCCGGTGAACGTTAGAGTCGATTCGACCTCCGTATTCTCCGGAAAATTCTTCGTATTCGGCAGATAGATTGCCGAGCGCGAAGCCTCAACGTGAAACCTTCCCTGCTTCGTTTTCTTCAGCGTTTCGCTGACGTGGTGTGCATCCTGCAGGTAGAAGGCGGTTGCGTCGACCAGCACATGATCGCCATCGACCGCAGCGGCTTCGAAGCCCCAAAGCACTGATTGGGCAAACGCGTCTGTCACGGCCCCGCGCTCGGCAGGATTGTCGCTCGTCGCGCGAAAATCATAGTTGACCTGCGTGAGCAGTACTTTCGGACCAACACGATTAAACTTCACGACACGCCCCTCGCCAACCTGGCCGCGATCGAGGCCGATGTCGTTCGAACCGACTCCCGCCTGCAACGAGTCGAGAAACAGGAACTCGGTGTCCCACTTGTCGATTTCGAGCCAAAGTTTGCCTTCGCGATCGTCCCAATACAGATTGAAAAAGCCCGCCAGCTTTCGCATCGAACTGGTTTTTTCGGCGATGCCGGGCAACGACTTGCTCTCCGCAGAATCAGCGAGAGACCGAAATGCGACCAAGCACAGGACGATCGAGAAGAGCGACCAGCGGCGAAGACGCAATTATTCCTCCTTGAACGAGCCCATGTGATAAAGACCCATAGATTAGTGAGCCGCAATGTAGCAGGAGTCCGGTAGATTGGCAAAACCATCCCAACTGGGCGCGGTTGCCCCACCCGTCCGCGCTCTGTGCGACACGGTGGAAGTTCTGACCCGGCACGGCGCGGCACGCGGTTTGTTTCTCACTGCTTTTCTTCACGGCAGTTTCCTGGGCGCAGTCCCCAAAGACGAGAAATCACCGTCGGCTTTTCGCTCGAGAACAATAAGGGCGAGCGCTGGGAGACCGATCTTGACCAATTTCAGCAGCGTGCCGCGCAGCTCGGCGCCGACGTCGTTGCCCGTTCTGCCAATGGAGACGATGATCTGCAATGTCAGCAGGTAAAACGGATGCTCGCAGGAGGCATCGCCATTCTGGTGATGCTGCCCCACGATACTGAAAAGGCAGACTGCATGGTACAGGCGGCGCACGCCCAGCACGTACCCGTCGTGAGTTACGACCGGCTCGCGCACAACTCGCCGGTGGATCTTTATGTGGGATTCGATCTCTTCCAGGTGGGAGTGCTGCAGGCGCAGACCTTGGTGCAACAGGCTCAGAAAGGAAATTTCCTGCTGTTGGGCGGCTCTCCGCTCGACTTCAATTCGAAGATCGTTCGCTCCGGCCAGATGAAGGTCCTCCAGCCGCGAATCAATCGCGGCGACATCAAAGTCGTCGGTGATATCTCGGTACGGGAGTGGAGTGCAACCCAGGCCTACCTGCTGCTGGCGCAGGCGTTGCAGAAAATCGATGTCCCCCTCACCGCGATCGTGGCCTCGAATGACGCGACCGCCGGAGGCGCGATCCAGGCGCTCGCGGACAAGAGTCTGTCTGGAAAGGTTCTGGTCACCGGTCAGGATGCTGATCTCGCGGCGGTGGCGCGTCTGTTTGAAGGCACCCAGCTTATGACTGTCTACAAACCATTGTCGGGCTTCGCCCGCACCGCGGCAGAAGCTGCCGTAAAGCTCGCGAGGCATCAGGATCTCGGCCGACATTAACCGTGGCCAATGGCGATCAAACGACCAAGGCCATCCTGTTCACGCCGATCGCGGTCACCCGGCAAAATGCGAAGGATACTGTTCTGAAAGATGGCTTTCAGAACATCGACATCGTGAGACAAGCCCCGCCCAAAGACAAACAGGCCGAGCTCGATCGGTAGACAGCCTGCTGCAACACCTGCCCGGGCGATCGTATGCCGTCGTTTAACCGCTCCGGTACCGAGGGGGAGTGGACGGAGCAGGACAACGAGTGACGAAAGATCTCAGTTCCGCTCCAAATCCCTCCGATTTGGTCCCAGGATCAGCACGCTCCAACCGGTCCGAAACGACGATCAAAGCTGCTGCTCTTTACCAGGCGCATCCAGGAAATGCTACGGCCCGACCCCTCCCGTATGGCAGTCCGCGCAGTTGACTTGCGTCAGATCGCCAATGTCCACCGGATGCTGGAATGCCGCCGGCTGCGCCATTCCGTACGCGGTGACCGCGTCCGACTGCGACATCAGTGTGTGGCATTGGTTGCAGTCTCGGCTGACGACGCGTCCGTCGGCGCTGACGTGCTGTCCATCATGGCAGCGGAAGCAGCCGGCGAAATAGAAATGTCCCAGATTGTCGGGATGCGTCTGCCAGTTCAGCTTCATCTCGGGGAAGGTCGTGCGTTCAAAAATTTGTTGCACTTCGTTCACGGCGTTGCGAATCTCCAACTGCTTTGTCTTCGCCACGTCCGGATACCTCGTCTCATAAAAATTCTGCAACCCGCTGGCAATGCCTTGCCTGGCCGCGTCGGTCGTCGCATACGTCGCGGTCAGAACGGTCACCGCCTGCTGTTTGATGAAGGGCAGGGAAGCGTCGATGCGATGCGCGAGCAAGGACTGATCGACGGCCAGATCCGGCGGAACATAGACGTGCGTTGGACGATTATGGCAATCGACGCAATCCATATGATGCCGCGGTGCCTGGGCAATCTGATCTTTCGTGAGCGTCGAATCTTTCTGGTAGTACTCGGTCACGCGTCCCTGCATGTCTTCGACGCGGATGTAGGGAATTACCTGCCGCTTCTCGTCGGCAGCCACGAAGTCGATCTTGTTGGCGATGTTCATGTGCCAGTGAATGCCTTCCGGCGCGCCCGTCGCCGGATCTCCGCCTCCGGTCTTGATTAGCATGCGAATCTGGTGAACGGAATTTTTCTCGTCATTGCCGTAATGGGTGAAGACTTTCAACTGGCCGCCATAAAATTTCTTCGGCCAGTGGCATTGCTCGCAGGTATCCTGCGCCGGCCGCAAATTGTGCACCGGCGTGGGAATCGGCCTCGGAAACGTGTTGAACGTAGCCGCATAAACCTGCCGCGCTCCCGAGAGTTTCGACTTCACATACCACGTCGCCCCCGCTCCAACGTGGCAATCAACACAAGCCACGCGAGCGTGCGGCGAGAGCTGGTACGCCGTGAACTCCGGATTCATCACGGTATGGCAAAGCTGTCCGCAGAACTGCACCGAGTCGGTGAACTCATAGGCCTTGTAACTTCCCGCCGCGCTGACCACAGCGAACACAACCAGAAAGGTTAGGAACGAAAACACCGCGCCTCGCTGCCCGGGATCGTTGAGATCGATTCGAGGATAAAACTCGCTGGGAGCAGCCTTCTTCCGCCGCTCGAGCAACCCTCCGGTGAGCATCAGAAGCAGCCCTAGGATCAGAAACGCCGGCGCAACCATGTACGCCAGAATTCCCACGTAAGGGCTCGCCTTATTGCCGATCAGATCAATCAAGACGAAAAGAAAAATGTTGGCAGCCGCCACGATCCCCAGCGCCAGCCCCGCCAGGCTGACCGGATTGCGCAGCAGCATGCGCAATCCGTGCTTCGGTGCCACCGCCTCCAGCAACGGCTTTTCATTTCCCATGCGGAACCCCAGTCGTCTCCGGTTCAGCCTCCACTGCTGATTCGGCCTGAATACCGACTTCCGCCTGCTGCAACACTTCACGATCCAACCCGTGTTCTTCCTCGTAGTGATGCAGCGGCGTCTTGCCGTCCCACCAAGCCCAGTTCATGGGGTAGGTGTCGGGGTCAAAGAAGACCTGATAGAAGTGCCAGACTAGAATTGCCAGCGTGGCCAGCACCGCTTCGTAGAAGTGAATCGCGGTTGCAATATCCAGCCACCAGCGCGGCAGGTGATTGCCGACCAGAACCTTGGCCCACAACGCTGTCCCCGTCACCGACATCACGATCGTGCCCCACACCAGAGCCCAATATTCGGCCTTCTCAGCGTAATTGAAGCGCGCGAACTCCGGCTTGCGCTGGCTGATCCCCAGATAATATGCGAGGTTCTGCGCCGCTCCCCGAACATCGTCGAGCCCAGGAATGAGATCGAGCACCAGCCGCCGCCCCTGCCGCGTGAGCACGGCGTCGAACAGGTGGTAGACGCTTACCCCGATCAGCACGATCGCCGCAATCCGATGCAACACGCCCCGCAGGTGCTCGCCCAGCCCGAGCATGGCATCAAACCACGAGCCCGGATATTTCAGAGCGAAGCCGGTCACAACCAGCACAAAGAAGCTTGTCAGCAGCGTGGCGTGCTGCCAGCGGAAGCGCAGCGGCATGCGGGTAACAAAGTCGTGTTCGGTTTTGCGCCGGCGCACGGCCTTTGCCCGCCAGATGATGAAATTGTGCAGCAGCATGCCGCCGATCACCGCGAAAATCATGCCCAGATAAAACAGCCGGATCCAGCGCACAGCCTTGCTGCCGACGTCGGCCGAGAGCGGAGCATCCACGTGGACCTTCGCGGCGGTGAATTTTTCGTTCACTCCCGGATGGCACTGTCCGCAGGTGCGCGCAAGATTCTTAGAATTGATCGTCGATCGCGGGTCGCTCGACGGCAAAATGTTGTGGACGCCGTGACAACTGGCGCAATTGGCGACGACTTGCGATCCAAGCCGCGCCGCAAGTCCGTGATAGCTTGCCAGATAGGTAGACGCCCGCCGCCCCTCGACTCCGAACTCCTGCGACAATCTCACGCTTTCGTGGCAGCGAGCGCACGTTGCCTGCGCCAGGTTCTGCGCGTTGACCGGAGAGTTCGGATCCAGGTGCGACTTGATCGAGTGAATTCCATGGCAGTCGGTGCATACCGGTGCCTGCCAATTTCCCTGCCAGATCGCCTGCCCGTGAATGCTGCCTTGAAATTCCTTCGAAATGGCCTGGTGGCACTGGCCGCAGGTCAGAGGCACGTTGAATTTGAAAATCGGAGACTTGGAATCCTTCGCGTCCAGAATTTCGTGCGTTCCGTGGCAATCCGTGCAAACCGCCGCTTTTTCCGATCCGGCAGCGACGGCGTGCCCGTGCACGCTCTGCTGGTATGACGCGACCATCTGGGCGCTCTGGCCGCCATCTTCCATGACAAATTTTTGCCCGTGGCACGAACCGCACGTCGCCGGAATGTTGCTATGGTGCACGCGCGATTTCGGATTGCTCGCCGGCAGCAATTCGTGCGGACTGCCGTGGCAGTCGACGCACGTGGCCGCGCGCATACCTCCCTGCGCAGCTTTGGCATGGAAGCTGCGATCGTACGCGGCTTGCTCATCGCTGTGGCACTGGGCGCAGGTGATTTTCTTCGGCGCGGTTTCGTGAACTGGACCTTGAATATCGGTGTGGCAGTCGACGCAGGTAAACATGCTGCCGTGTACCGAATCTCTGAACGCTTGCGGATTCACATACAGGCTGACCGGCTTGCCGTTTACATCGTGGGTCAGGCTCGAATCGCCATGGCAGGTGAGGCAGTCATCGGCAGCTGGTTTCCGCGGTTGTTTTCCGCCGGCGGCACACAGATTACCAACGGCAAGAAGCAGGGTGAAAGCGACCCCGGGCGCAAAAAATCTCCTTATTGCTCGCGTGGACATAACTCCCACCCGCCAATCTTTCAAAATCGACCCATTTTCAACGGCCGCACACGGCCCCGTGGCAAACTACCTCTTGCCCAGCGTGCGGATATAGGCGACCAGGTCCTTGATCTCGCTGTCTTTCAGCTTGTCCCCATACGCCGGCATTTTGGGGGCTTTACCCTTGGTGATGACTTCGGCCAGCTGCGCATCGGTCATGCCTTGAATGTCGGGCGAGGCAAAGTCTTTCGTTCCCATCTTTCCGCCTTTGCCATCGGCGCCGTGACACATTGCGCACTTCGCCCTGTAGGTCGCCGCGGCATCCTGCGCCGCCGCCGAAGAAATGCAAACCGCCATCACTCCGCCGGTCAGCAACATCGCCAGACACAACCGCAAAGAAAGAAGTTTCACGTTCTCCTCCAGAGAAGAATTTCAGGCACAATACCACACCGCCAGCACGACGGGGCATCGCCGTCGCCACGTATCCGATTCGGAACGCTCTCTAGTCACCCTTGACTTGACGCGTTCCATTTCGTTGCAGCGGTAGATTCGCATGGGGGACAGCATGTACCTATGGCATAAGTCACTTCGGTGCGTGATGGAAATCACAACGGTTGCGCCCATCCCCTGCATTCGCAGCAGCCTGCACGGAAAATGCCGAACTTGATTCTCTGCCGAGTTTTGTGATCTCGATCACGGCCAACTGTGAAACCCATCATGCGATCAATTCCGCTTGGTTCACAATTTGGGCAAATCGGAGAACAATCCTCCAATGAGCTGCGGCCCTTTGTGATCACAATCACGAAACTTCGTGACCCGATACACAGAGTTTCCGCCCCCACCTCTGCCATGCTAGCCCGAAATTGAGGTGCCCCCATGACCCAAGACAACCGCGACATTCTCGACGTTCTCAAGTTTGAATTGAGCTTTCTACAGGATGGCGGCTACGGACGCTCCCCGCGCAAACCCTGGCGCGCGCCCTCCATTTTTGAGGATTCGCCGATCTGTCCCAATTTTTGCGATCCCGCCCGTCCGCATCCTTGCGAGAGCTGCTTGCTCGAGCAGTTCGTTCCGGAAAACAGGAAACAAGAAAGTGTCCCGTGCCGCTTCATCGAGCTCACCAAGGAAGGTCAGACGGTAGAGGACTTCTACCGCACCGCAAGCCAAATCGAAATCGAAGAAGCTTTGGCACGCTGGCTGCGTGCGCAAATCGACAAGATTGAAAAAGAACGTGCCGTGGCCGCCAAGTCTGGCGTTGCCTGAACCGCTGGGGCCACGCCGACATTTTGCTCAGGCGCGCTCGATTGAGCTGACGCCATGCGAGATTCGCCAAGGAGAGGAACCAGATCATGAGTAGCGAAGAACATGCTTATCGTGTTGCTGCCTGGTGGACCTCCGGGCGCACCGGTCTGGCCAAATCAGATTCTGCCCCCAACGCCATTCATTTCACCGCCCCGGCGGAATTCGGGGGTCTGGAAGGCCGTTGGACTCCCGAAGAACTCCTGCTTGCTGCCATCGCCAGCTGCTACACCACGACGTTGCGGGCGATTGCCGGGACAGCAGAGTTCAGCTTCACCGACTTGCAAGTGGAAGCGTGCGGCACGATTCGCAAGGCCGAATCCGGCTACGCTTTTAGCGGGATTGTGCTCCGTCCAAATCTTAAAATCGGCTCGCCGGAAGAGCGCGAGCGTGCCCTCGAACTGCTTGGCCGGGCCGAGAAGCTCTGCCTGGTCGCTCGCGCGATTGGAACCAAGCTGCAGTTCGAGCCGCAACTGGAAATCAACAAACCCTCGGTGCCCGTTGCCTAGAGTGCCCCGTTTTGGTAGGAATCGGGTGCCCCACCCTGCGCAGTTTTGGTGGGGCGGGGGGCTGGAAAAGAGCGAAGCGGAAGGATCGCAGGTTTTGAAACACCCAAAGATTGGATGGCGAAGCGGAGCCTGCCCTCGCTCGGCCGCTCGCCTCGATTATTTCCCCGTCCACAACTCCAACCGTGCTGAAATCGAACCCGGATCATCCAGCGGTTCGAGCGCGAATCCCACTTTCTTGAACACTGCCTGGGTTGCCAGATTGTCACGCAGGATCTCCCCCGAGAGTCGTTGAAAACCCTCCCCCCGCGCCACGTGCACAACCCTGGCCAGCATTTCCGTTCCCAGGCCATGTCCCTGCCATCGGTCGGTCACCAGCACCGCAACTTCGGCCTCCCCCGCGCCCACAGCGGTGAATCGGCCTACCCCCAGAATTTCACGCTCCCGCGTCTCCGGATTCACCCGATCGGCTACCAGCGCGAATCCGCGATCGTAGCCGGCAAAACATATCCGCACCAACCGTTCGTGCTCAATTCGCGCGCTCAGACTCAAGGAATAGAAATAGCGCAGATACACGCTGCGCTCGGAAAGCGTCTCGTGAAAGCGCACCATGAGCGGCTCGTCCTCAGGCCGAATGGGACGAATCGTCACGGCCGTGCCATCAGTTAGTTTCCACTCGCGGACGTAGTGCGCGGGATAAGGCCGGATCGCCGGCCGTGGCAAATGCGCCGCGGACAATGTGGGATCATGCAGCACCACGCGCGCATCGAGCGCCAGCAAATGCTGCGGCGTCGCCAGCAGCGGATCGATGTCAATCTCTTTGATCCAGGGTTGCTCGATCACCAGGCGGCTGAAGCGCACCAGGAGTTCTTCGAGCTTGGCGATATTTACCGCCTTGCGGCCACCAACTCCCTTCAACGCTGCATAGATTCGCGTCTGCTCCATCAAACGCTGCGCCAACGTCGTATTCAGCGGAGGCAAGGCAAGCGCGCGATCGCGATACACTTCCACCATCACGCCGCCAGATCCGAACAGAATCACCGGGCCGAATTGCTCGTCGATGCTGCTGCCCACGATCAGTTCATATCCATCGCGAGGGGTCATCGGCTGCACCATGACTCCGGAAAAATCTTCCGGCCGGGCTTTTGCGGCGACCGAGGCTCGGATCGCAGCAACCGCGGCTCGCAATTGTTCCGCATTCTGCAGCTGCAAGCGAACGCGGTCGAGATCCGTTTTATGCGTGATCCTATTGGAAAGAACTTTCAGGACTACGGGATATCCGATCTCCGCCGCACGAGCAACTGCTTGTTCCTCATCAGCAGCCGCAAACGTCTCGACCACGGGAATGCCGTAGTACGCGAGCACCTGCTTCGATTCGAATTCGTTCAGCACAGTGCGATGGCTGGAGCGCACCATTTGCAGCAACCGCTCGACGTTTTCGCGGTTGTCATCGACGCGTTCCCCGCCTTCCACCAGCGCCGGAGTTTCATATATCCCGCGCAGATTGTAGGTGTAGCGCCACATATAAGCGAACGCGCGTGCTGCCGTATCGGGATAAGAAAATGTCGGGATGCCGGCGGCGTTCAGAATCGCAGTCCCCCGCGCCACATCGTCCGCACCCATCCAACTCGCCAGCACCGGCTTGCCGGAACTTTGTGCGTGCGGTTCCATTCGTTCCGCAACTTGCGTGGGATCGGCGAGTCCCTGCGGAGCAACAATGGCGAGCATTCCGTCGGTCGCAGGATCTTGCAACACAATCTCGACTGCTTTGACGAATTTTTCCGGATCCGCGTCGGCGAGCACATCCACGGGGTTCCCGTGGCTCCAATGCCGCGAAAGAAATTCGTCGAGCGCGGCGAAAGATTCCGTCGAGAGCGCGGCCAGTTCTCCACCAGTCGCGGCGAGCGCATCGGTTGCCAGGACTCCCGGACCTCCCGCGTTGGTCACGATCGCCAGCCGAGGGCCACGGGGCCGCGGTTGTTTGCTCAAGACCTCCGCCATATAAAACAGGTCGACGATGCTTTGCACTCGCAGCACACCGCAGCGCCGAAACACCGCGTCAAACACCGCATCGCTTCCCGTCAAGGCGCCCGTGTGCGAAGTGGCGGCATGCGATGCGGCTTCCGATCGACCTGCTTTGATCACGATAATCGGCTTGGTGAGTGTAATCTCTCGCGCTGCGGCCAGGAACGACCGCGCATCGCCCACCGATTCCATGTAAAGCAGAATACTTTTCGTGTGTGGGTCATCGCCGAAGTGGTAAATCAGATCGCCCCAGCCCACATCCAGCATCGATCCCGTCGAAACGATTCCGCTGAATCCCACCCGCTCGCGGCGGCCCCAATCCAGAATCGCCGTTTGCAGCGCCCCACTCTGGCTCAGGAACGCGACGCTGCCTTTTTCCGGCACGAATCGCGAAAACGTCGCATTCAGCCCGATCGTGGGATTCATGAATCCCATGCAATTCGGACCAATCAAACGCAGCGATCCTCGGCGAAGGTGCTGCCGAATATCTTCTTCCAGCCGGGCGCCCTCCGTGCCTTGCTCGCGAAACCCTGCCGAGATGACGACCGCCGATTTCACTCCCGCATCCACGCACTCACCGATGATTTTTGGAACCGTCGCCGCGGGCGTCACGATGATTGCCAGGTCGACGCCGCCTTCGATGTCCGCAATCCGCTTGTATGCCTTGATTCCCAGCACTTCGTCGTGCGTCGGATTGACCGCAAAAATGTTTTTTGGAAGCTTACTTTCTAACAAGTTGACGAGAAGATTGCGGCCTACTGTTCCCGCGCGATCCGTGGCTCCAATCACTGCCGCCGATCGCGGCAGGAAAAACGACTCGAGCGAACCGCGCGCCGCCGGTCTGGCGGGAAGCACGCCTGATGCGGACAAAACCGGTGCGTTGGGCATTTCGTTCACAGGAATATTTTGCGTCGCGCAGGGAAACACTCATTTTTTCATAACTTCCGACCGCCGCGAAGACTCGGATCCTCCGACACTTACCCCATCATGACGCAGTTTTCCACGCGTGTCTGTGCGCCCGAAATGCCCGCAATCACCACCTCTGGTGACGCCAATCACAGGGGCAAATCGAGTGCTACAATCCGCTTCAGGAGGCCGCCATGCGCGCCCCATACGGACTTAATATCCTTGATAACTGTCTTACCTGCGCGGTAAGGGAAGAACATCTTTTCTGCAACCTTTCCGTGCAAGCCGCACAACATCTCAACGAGATCAAATCCACCGCCGTCTATCCCAAGGGAGCCACGTTGTTTATCGAAGGGCAGCAGCCCCGCGGAGTGTTCCTGCTCTGCACCGGAAAAGCCAAGCTCTCCACTTCTTCTCGCGAAGGCAAAACCATCATCACAAAACTTTCCGAAGCGGGCGACGTGCTTGGTCTCAATGCTGTGATCTCACACCGTCCGTACGAAGTCTCGGCGGAAATGATGGAACCCGGTCAGGCCAACTTCATTTCCCGCGAATCGTTGCTGCAGTTCTTGAAGGACTACGGCGAGGTTGCACTACGCGTCGCCGAGCAGCTGAGCCGAAACTATTACACGGCTTATGAAGAGATCCGAACTCTCGGTCTGACGACTTCACCCTCGGAAAAATTCGCCAAGCTTCTGCTTTCCTGGTCCACGAAAGCCGCGCCGGGTGAGGGAGCCGCGCAAATGAAGCTCACCCTCACGCACGAGGAAATCGCCGAGATTATTGGAACGACGCGCGAGACCGTCAGCCGGCTGTTTTCTGAATTCAAGAAAAGACAATTGCTCCAGCTCAAGGGATCGACCCTCGTGATTCGCAACCGCCCGGCGCTGGAAAAAATTGTTCAATCGTGATCTGAACCCTTTTCATATGTGCCGGGACGGCCGGGGGTTTCCAACACGCCCGCGTCTTGGCGTGATGGCAGGTGCCTTCGGCCGTCCCACGAAAGATTGGAGGGGGCATGGCTTGCAGCCGCGGCGTGAAGGCCGTGAAATAAAGTGCGTGCCCATGTCTCGCCGTTTTTGCCAGACATGACGCAACTGCTTTGCCAGTCGCTTTCGCCGCTGAGGGTCCTGTCACAATCCAGGTTCGGTGTTCGTCGAGAACCTGCCGTCCTTGATTTACAATCCTGCGATGATCGCATCCAAAGCGGCGCGCCGAACCAACATCGCAATCGTCCTCTCCCTCGCGCTCTCTCATGCTGCGACCGCGCAGACAGTCAAAGCCGGAAATGTGCGCGGTGCGACAGATATTTCTCCCGATATCGCCTCGGCCACGGACGCCGAGATGGCGTTCCGCGTGCGCCAGGAATTCCAACATGCCTGGGACGGCTACAAACAATATGCCTGGGGACACGACCAACTGAAGCCCTTGAGCAAGAGCTATCGCGACTGGTACGCCAGGTCCCTGCTCATGACTCCCGTCGATGCTCTTGACACGATGATGCTGATGGGCATGAACGATGAGGCGGCGAAGACGCGCGATTACATTGCAGCGAATCTGTCCTTCAATCAGGACATTTACGTCAAGAATTTCGAAATCACGATTCGGATGCTGGGTGGCCTGCTCAGCAGTTACCAGCTGAGCGGCGACAAGCGTCTGCTGGCGATGGCCGACGATCTCGGTGCCCGCTTGTTGCCCGCCTTCAACTCTTCCACCGGCATGCCTTACGTCTACGTGAACCTCAAAACCGGAGCAGTGCGTGACGAACGCACCAACCCTGCGGAAGTGGGATCGCTGCTGATCGAATTGGGAATGCTCACCAATCTGACCGGCAAAACCGTGTATTACGAGAAAGCCAAGCGTGCGGTCAGCGAACTCTACAAACGGCGTTCACGAATTGGACTGGTTGGGTCGGGCATCAACATCAGCACCGGCCAGTGGACGGATCCGGTAAGTCACATTGGCGGCGGCATTGACTCCTATTACGAATATCTGTTGAAGGCTTCGTTGCTGTTCGACGACAAAGATTGCCAACGCATGTGGAACTCGAGCATCGATGCGGTGAACAAATATCTCGCCGATCAGGCTCCCACCGGTTTCTGGTACGGGCAGGCGAATATGAACACCGGAGACCGTGTGGACAATTACTTCGGCGCGCTGGACGCATTTTTCCCGGGCACCTTGGCGCTCTCGGGCGATCTCGACCGGGCAGGCAAACTCGAAGACTCCGCGTTCGCGATGTGGACGAAGTTTGGGATTGAGCCCGAACAAATCAATTATAAAAAGATGACCATCGCATCCAACGGCTATGAACTGCGCCCGGAGATCATCGAGTCGGCTTTCTATCTTTATCGCTTCACCCGCGATCCGAGCTACCGCGAGATGGGGAAAGTATTTTTCGATAGCCTGACGAAGTACTGTCGAACCGATGTGGCGTATGCAGCTCTAAGCGACGTCAAAAAGAAGACCAAGAAAGATGAAATGGAAAGTTACTTTCTCGCCGAAACGCTGAAATATCTTTACCTGCTCTTTTCTCCGGATAACGCCCTCGACCTGAGCCGCAACGTTTTCAATACTGAGGCCCATCCCATGCACAGGACTTGGTAGCGGCATGAATCAATTGCATTGCGCTGCCCTGCTCTTTGATCTGGATGGAGTCCTCGTCGATTCCACGCCCGCCGTAGCTCGTGTCTGGACCAGGTGGGCCCTCGAACATGGATTCGATCCGACCGAAGTTGTCGCTCGCGCACATGGCCGCCCCAGCCTCACCACGATCCACGAACTTCTTCCTGAGGCGGATCATGAAGCCGAGAACCGGATCGTCGAACGCTGGGAAATCGAAGACCTCGACGGAGTCGTTCCGCTTCCCGGTGTGCTCGATCTGCTCGGCAGCGTTCCCCCGAATCGCTGGACCATCGTAACTTCCTGCACCCGGGCGCTGGCTGAAGTCCGCATCCGGAATGCAGGCCTGCCGGTTCCGAACAAACTTATCACCTCAACCGACATCGCCCATGGCAAGCCCCATCCCGAGCCGTATTTGAAAGCGGCTGCTCTTCTGGGATTTCCCGCTCCCGATTGCGTTGTTTTTGAGGATGCTCCCGCCGGCATTCGTTCGGGCAAAGCCGCCGGCGCCAAAGTCATTGCATTCCGCACGACCGCTGAGGACGCTGTTTTGCGCGAAGCGGGCTCGGACTACATCACCGACAACTGCTCCGACGTTCGCGTGAACTCTGTCTCCGGCGATGGCATGATGTTGGATCTAAGCTCCGGCGCCTAGGGGTCGAGGCATTCCCACGTGCCTCCACCCCTGTCCTCCGGTTTCCGACGACGGGGTGGGTTTTTGACTTCCGCACGGGCGTTGGGACTTTCGCCGGATCGAAACGACCGTCCTCTTCCCTCGCGCGGCAGTGATGTCTGCGGTTCACCAGGCCGGGGGCTCAGGAGTAAACTGCTTCCCAGCTTCAGGCGCATTCAATCGCAATTGCCGAACGGAGAGAAACCATGCGCAACATCGTGATGCTGATGACCTGCCTGCTTGCTTTTTGCACTTTCACCTTCGCCCAGGACGCGCAGCGCGAACCTTCAGAACGCGCTCAAGAACGCATTCAGCGCGAGGTGCGTCACGAACTCCTCATGCTTCCCTATGTGACTGCTTTCGACTACCTCGCTTATAACGTGAACGGCTATGAAGTTACGCTGATCGGCCAAGTCGTGAGACCCACCATCAAGTCCGATGCCGAGAATGTCGTGAAGCACATCGAAGGCGTGGAGAAGGTCAACAATCAGATCGAAGTGCTGCCCCCTTCGCCCATGGATGATCGCCTTCGCATTCGCCTTTTCCGCGCCATCTACGGATATCCTGCGCTGCAAAAATACGAACTCGGGGTGCAGAAGCCGATCCGCATTATTGTGAAGGGCGGCCATGCCACACTCGAGGGCGTGGTTGACAGCGACACCGACAAGAATCTCGCGGGTCTGCGCGCCAACACCGTTTCCGGCATTTTCTCCGTAACCAACAATCTCCGGGTCGCCAAATCGTAGGCGGGCTGGGAATTGAAACGGACATTGCGGTCCCGAGTGCCCCACCGTGTCCCGCCAGGCTTCGGCGGACAGGTGGGGGCCTTCGCAGGAAGTGTTCCCGGACTTTCGACTCCCCGAGATGAAGGCTCATCCTCCCTCGCGCCGCGAGTATAATGCTTCCGATTTTCGATTCCCCTGGGAGGCTCGCTCGTCATGAGTTTTCATACGATGAATCGTCGCACATTCCTTGAGGCTGCCACCACCGTCGGCGCCGCCACGCTTCTCAGCAGCAAATTCGGCTGGGCCGCTGGAACTCACAGCATCCGTAAGGTTGGCGTCCAGCTCTACACCGTCCGCGATCTGATGAAAGATGACTTCGACGGTACAATCGCCAAAGTCGCTTCCATCGGCTACAAAGAAGTCGAGTTCGCAGGATATTTCGGCCGCACGCCACAGCAAGTACGCGAGGTGCTCGACAAAAACGGCCTGTCGGCTCCCGCGACGCACGTGCAATACGACGAGCTCGACGAAAAATTTCCCTCCGTCATCCAAGCTTCCAAAACGATCGGGCTCGAATACATTGTTTGTCCGTGGATTCCCGAGGACCTGCGCAAGTCTCCCGATATCTGGAAGCAGGCTTCGGAAAAATTCAACCGCTGCGGCGAGCAATCCAAACAAGCCGGCCTGCAATTCGCCTATCACAACCACTGGTTCGAATTTCTTCCCGTCGAGGGCAAGCTCCCCTACGACACGCTGCTGAAAGAATGTGATCCTAATCTGGTGAAGATGGAATTGGATCTCTGCTGGATCACCGTTGGTGGTGGCGATCCTATCAAGTATTTCAACGAATATCCCGGGCGTTTCCCGCTAGTTCACGTGAAAGACATAAAGAAGCTGCCACCTGTCAGCGCCGCCGGAGGCCAGAATTTCGGCGATACGCTCAAAGATATGACCTCGGTGGGCGACGGCGTAATCGATTGGAAGAAGATCTTCGCCCAGTCCCAGAAAGCCGGCATCAAGCACTACATCGTCGAACACGACAAGCCGTCCGACCCGTTCCAAAGCATTAGCGAAAGCTACGCCTATCTGAGCAGGCTGACCTGGTGAAGAAACCGAGGAAGACAGCGTGCAGTTGCCCCACCCTTGTCCCGCGTTTGTGCGGCTAGGGTGGGGACTTTGGCTTTTGGTCTGTGTGTGGCCCCCGGATGCCCGCGTCCGGGGGAGCGAAGTTCTCTCAGACCTATCCGAACGGCTCTTCCAGCGACGGACTCTGCGGGGTGAACAATTCCGCACGATTCTCCGTGACGTGCATGTCGTCCTCGAGCCGAATCCCGAATTCCCCGCGAATATAAATTCCCGGTTCATTGCTGGTCGTGACATTCGCCTCGAGCCGCGTTGCATTCCCGCGCACCAGGTACGGCCATTCATGCCCGTCCATGCCCAGTCCATGCCCGAGCCGATGCGCGAAATATTTGTAGTCGGGACCGTACCCGGCATCGGTAATCACTTTTCGCGCGGCCGCATCAATGGCTCCGCATTCCACTCCGGGCCTCGCCGTCGCGAGCGCTGCCGCCTGCGCCCGATGCACAACGTCAAACACCTGCTTCATCTTGTCCGAAGCTTTCTCGAGCACGAATGTGCGCGTGATGTCCGATTGGTATCCCTCCACCGTGCAGCCGTCGTCGATCATAATGATCGTCCCTTCGCGCAACACTTGCGGCGTCGCCGATCCGTGGGGGGAAGCCGTGTATTCGCCCACCATCACGCTCGCTTCCCCCGGAAATCCCATGCGCTCGTAAGCCTTTTCAATCAGCGTTTCAACGTCCTGCTGCGTCATGCCTTCGTGAAGCGCCTTATAGACCGCTTCATAAACAGTTAGAGTGATTTGCGAAGCCAGGCGCATCAGCGCGATCTCATGCGCGCTCTTGATCATCCGGCAGCCGGAGGTCACCGGAGTCGCGCTCGTGATCCCCGCCTGCGACGCGGCCTTTGCGATCCCATCCGAAAACACGAAGCGTACGGTTTCTTCGATCCCCAGCTGCCCCATACCAATCGAACGATCTTTTAATCCCTGCGCAACGAGGGCGTAAGGACTCTCATCCTCTTGCCACACGCGCACATCCGGCTGATCGCCATCGGGGGCGTGTGCGATCTGCTCTCGCGCACGGCCCTCCTCAAAGGCCGGACACACATAAAACGCCTTGCCTCTGGCAGGCAGCACAAAGGCGAACAAACGCTCCCCGCCCCACCAGCGCATTCCAGCGAAATACCGCAGAGTCGTGCCTTCCATGATGAGAATGGCGTCAAGTGAATTGTCCGCCATCAACCGGCGCGCCCGTTCCTGCCGTTCGGCGCGCTCCTCGCGCGTGATGGGTTGCGCCTCGCTTTTGCGCGACTGTAGCCGTGCTATTGAAGGCGGCAGGGCAGAGTCGACACCTTTTTCAGAAGAGCCGGCCGCCCCCAGTAACCTTGATGTAACCGCCGCACCCGTCGCCACACCGCCCAATTCCAAAAAACGACGCCGTGAAATCATCGATCCCCCAGCCTAGAGCCGCCATTATAAAGAGACTAGAATCATAAAGAGAGCCGAATCGACGGGGTGCACGAATGCCTCGGCCCTTTCACGTGGGCCGGGCCCCCCGGGCGCCTCCCTCGGGGTTTGCGCGCGAATTCTTGCCTCCCCGCGGTATAGTTACCCTGTCAACGCGGAGCCGACTCCCGCGCGAAAAGACCAACGAGAAAAAAACAATGGCAACCGGTTACAGACCTGGCAGGATGGTCGCCCACACCATGGTGACCACGCAATTTGAACTGGACGGCTTTCGTGTCGTCCGGACTCTGGGAGTCGTGCGGGGCATCGTCGTACGCTCGCGCTCGATCTTTGGCACGATCGGTGCCGGCATCCAAACGCTGGTCGGCGGCAATATCACACTGCTCACCAATCTTTGCGAGAAGACGCGGCAGGAAGCCTTCGATCTCATGCTGCAGCACGCCGCCGAACTGGGCGCGAATGCCGTTGTTGCCGCGCGCTACGACGCAACCGAAGTTATGCAGGGAGTCACCGAGGTGCTCGCTTACGGCACGGCTGTCTTCGTTGAGCCAACCAAACCGAACCAGTAGACAATTCGCCGATCTATACGTGAAAGCAGACGCCTACGATTTCGCTGCTACGGCCGTTGCAGGTCTGCCCGCGCTGGCCGCGCCCTCCACATCCTTGTAGAGAAACCCAGCAACGAGCGTGGTCAGTATCGCGCCAATCCACATTTCCAGCATCCATCCAAAGGGAAGACCGCGCCCCGCGGCCAGCCACGTCGCCTGCGCAAAGTTCAGCGGAAATCCCGCCACGAATCCCACCCAGAAACCGATCCGCAGTGCCGTATGCGGTCCCGGGCCGAGCGTGTTCCGGGTCCACGCGTAAAGATGCGCGAGCACGATGGCCAGCACAAACAGAATCACAATCCACTGTGCGACAAAAAACGAATACCGCGGCGTTTTCAGAAAGATGCCCGCATTTTGCACGGCCACGTAGCGCGCGTTTCCAATTACGAAATTGTTGACCACGAAGCTCCACACCGACCAGACCACTCCGCCGACCAATCCACCCAGCCAGATTCGACCCCTGTTGAGTGACATAGGGAAGCCTCCGTCGATCCGCCCCGTCGATAGCGGGCGATTCTGCCCGGCAGTGTACACCCAGTTTCGGGCAAGGGGTGCTGCGATGTGCGAGCTCTCCAGGGTACCCCCATCTTTGTCCCGGCGCTTTTTGCCCGGACAGGGTGGGATTTGACTTTCGCACCCCTCGTTTCCACCAAGCGAAAAAATAAATCTGTGCGCAACTGGTTCACGACGCCCGCCGCCTTGCGTCCTCCCACCTTCAAGACTGCACAATCTTTTCCAGCGCCGGCCGGCTGCGGATCACCAGCGTCGCGCCTTTGATCTCGACCAGCTGTTTCTTGCGGAATTCGGAGAACAGTCGGCTGACCGTTTCCCGCGTCGTGCCGATGATCTCCCCGATCTCCTCATGCGTCAGATTCAACCGCAGCTGG
Source organism: Candidatus Sulfotelmatobacter sp. (assembly GCA_030037515.1). GTDB lineage: Bacteria > Acidobacteriota > Terriglobia > Terriglobales > Acidobacteriaceae > Sulfotelmatobacter. Next base: position 4,424 of record JASHRE010000428.1, on the reverse strand, counting down.
CTTGAGCCGTCGGTTTGCGTTCCCTTCGTTGACCATGAAAGCAACAGCTTGGCGAGTTTTTCTGAGGGCGAGGTGGCCAACCCGAGCGTGCGAATCTCTTGATACGCCACGTAGTAATTGCGGCTCAACTGCTGCGCCACGCGCAGCGCGGCCTCGGGAAATTCTCTCAGCAGCTGTAGCAGCGAATCACGCGGAATGAAATTGGCCTGCCCCGGCTCCATCATGTCGGCTGTCACTTCATAGGGATGGTTCGACACCACCGCATTCAACCCCAGAACATCACCCGCATTCGAGATCTTCGTGATAATCGTCTTGCCCTCGCGCGACGTGGTCGACAGCTTCACCTTTCCGCTGCACAGAACGAACACGCCTCGTGGCTGTTGGCCTTCGATGAACAGCATCGCTCCCTTGGGATATACGGCGGTCGATTTGATGTCATTCAGCCGTTGTCCGGCTTGCACCGAAAGATTGCAGAAAAGGTGCTCTTGCCGGCTCGGGCAAGTAAGGCAATTATCAAGAATGTTCAGACCGTAAGGTGTTCGCATCGCCAGCCCCCTGAGCGCTATCTTGGTTCGTGAAGCCCTTTCGTTCCTGCCCCACACCTCGGTCATGGCAATCGGCAAACCAATCCCGCGTCCCGCGGAAGGCCGCTCGAATCGCGCTTGTATCCCTAGTGATTCGAGATACTTACATTTATTCTGGGTCTTGTCTGCGAAAATCCGGCAATGGGACTTCCGCCCCGACCTGGGTTATTTCCCGCACAGCGCTGTGTGATCTGGATCACCGGAGAGAGTGATTGGCCAAATATCCCAAGCAAACCGGCGCTGGTCACGTCCCCTGTGTGTCGGGGCATTCGGCCAGCTCGCAGCAGTCGTGGGAAGTGCGGCCCTTCGGGGCCGCGTGCGGGCGTCCAAAATCAGGCGGACCCGGGCTTGCGAAGCCTTGGAACCGATCAACAATTCGTAACCAGGACCGTCTCTTCGAGCCTTTAGTCCGCCGGCATCGGAGAAACCCGCGGCGCCATCTGCGGAGCTTCTGCCGGAGCCTCGAGCCATTTGCGAACTTCCGGAAGGGCCTGCCGCATCGCCAGCTCGCCCACTTGAATCAGTTCATCTGCGCGCTTGAAATCGTCATAAGCGAATGCCGCCACATCCGGCTCAATCACCAGGTCGGCCGCTGACCTCCAGATCGACGCCATCGCATCCTGCGCGATTGCAAACGATTGCCCAATCACGGCAAACAAATGCCGCGGCGCTCCACCCGCGGCCCACGTACCCCGGAGATGCACGGCAAGCACGCGACCCGCACCCATCTCCTGCAGCGGACGCGTCGGCACCGGATGCGACAGCATGCCATCGACGAGATAACGCCCGCGAATCTGGACGGGCAGAAACATCCCCGGATACGCGCAACTGGCGCGTACCGGATCAATGATTTCGCCGGAATGAAACACTACGCCTTCGCCAGTATTGAAGTCGGTCGCCGTAACGCCGAGCGGGATCCGCAGCTCTTCGAAGGTTCTGACCTTCAAAATCCGCATCAGAAACTTGATCATGCGATCGTTCGACGCGAAACCGCAGCGCGACAGAGTCCAGCGCGCCAGCGAAGTAAAGCGCGTATTGCGCGCGATCTCCTGCAATTCCGAAATCGACAGGCCGCTGCAATAGGAAGCGCCAATCAGCGCCCCCACGCTGGTTCCGGCAATCACGCGCACCGGAATGCGTTCTTCTTCAAGGACCTTCAAAACCCCAATGTGAGCAATGCCGCGGGCGAATCCGCCGCCCAGCGCGAGACCAATGGCAGGAGTACGAGGCGCAGCCCCGAGTGGAACCGTTTTGCGCGAGAGCTCCCGCCCGAACGCTTGCACCGACCGGATAATTCTCCCCAGGCTGTTCATGGCCCACCCCACATCTCCCGGCTCCACCGGCCAGGTCACTGAACCCCATCCTCTACCATGTAAGATGCCATAAGCAGGGAGGAAGTCATAAGGGTACGAGCGTGCCACAAGGCGACCGGGCAGTAACTGTTACCCGTGTCCCATGTGGAAGGATGACGAAAGTGCCGTAATCCTGCTAACTTGCGAAGTTATGATTCGTGAGATTTCCGCCGGGGGCGTGGTCCTTCGCAAGAAGGACGGTGCCTGGTGGATTGCTGCGATCGAGCCCGCGGATTCGCCCGATGTCGTCGATACAACCCCAAAAAACGCTCGCCGCAAGCCAAAAACGGTGCTCTGCCTGCCCAAAGGCCTGGTCGATTCCGGCGAAAAGGCTCTCAGCGCCGCCCTGCGCGAAATCCGCGAGGAAACCGGCATCACTGCCGAGCCCATCACCAAGCTTGCTGACATCAAGTACGTCTACGTCCGCGCCTGGGGAGACCGACAGCGCGTTTTCAAAATCGTCAGTTTCTATCTGTTCCTCTATAAGTCCGGAAAAATCGATGCGATCTCAGACGCGATGCGTATCGAAGTCGCTCAAGCAAAATGGATTCGGCTTGAAGATGCTGCCAAACTCCTCGCCTATCGTGGCGAAAAACAAATGGCACGCAAAGCCCTTGAGTACGTCGCCACTCGCCCGGAACTGTGATACGCATTCCTTCGAGTGCCTTTGTGTACCTTCGTGTCCTTTTGTGGTTAATGTAACTGGCCGCCGCCATAACCACTCCTGCTTGTCGTAAACTGAAACGTCTCCCGTGAGGCGATCCATGAAAGGCATTCATAAAGTCGCCGTTCTCGGTGCAGGAACCATGGGCGCGCGCATCGCCGCTCATTTCGCCAATGCTGGCGTACCCACCTACCTGCTCGATATTGTCCCGCCCGACGCCGATGCTCCCGCCCGCAACAAAATCGCCGCTGCCGGCCTCGACGCCGCCAGGAAATCCAAGCCCGCCGCATTCATGGATCCGTCGCTCGCCCGCCTGATCACGGTCGGCAACTTTGAAGACGATTTGAAAAAGCTCGCCGAGGTCGACTGGATCATCGAAGCCGTCGTCGAAAGCCTCGACATCAAGCGCGCGCTACTCAAGAAAGTTGAAGCGATCCGCAGATCGGGAACCATCATTACCACCAACACCAGCGGCCTTCCCGTCGGCCAGATCGCCGAAGGCTTCTCCGACGATTTCCGTCGCGCCTGGTTCGGCACCCATTTCTTCAATCCGCCACGCTACATGCGCCTGCTCGAACTCATCCCTACTCCTGAGACCGATCGCGCCCTCACCGATGCCGTCTCGCACTTCTGCGACATGCGCCTCGGCAAAGGCGTCGTGATGGCCAAAGATACGCCCAACTTCATCGGCAATCGCATCGGAACCTTTTCCGTCCTGAACGTCATGCGGCTCATGCAGGAAATGGACCTCGCCATTGAAGAAGTCGACGCCCTCACCGGCCAAGCCGTCGGATGGCCAAAATCCGCCACTTTTCGCACCGTCGATCTCGTCGGCCTCGACATCCTCGGACACGTCGTCGGCAACATGACGCAGAACGTTCACGATGAGCGCAGCGACCTGAAGCTTCCCGACTTCTTCACCCAGATGCTGCAACGCAAATGGCTCGGTGACAAAACCCAAGGCGGTTTCTACAAGAAGGTCAAAGGCGGCGAAGGAAAAGAAGACGAGCGCCTCGCGATAGACTGGAAGACCCTCGAATACCATCCGCGCCACAGGCCGAAATTTCCCGCGCTCGACATGGCCGGGAACGTCGAAGACACCGGCTCGCGCCTGCGCATGCTGCTCGGTTTGCCAGACGGCAAAAGTCCATCAAGCGGCGCGGCCTCGAGCGGCCCGCAAAAAGACAAAGCCGGCGCATTTCTTTGGGCTTCGCTCTCCGATCTCTGGACCTACTCTGCGAATCGAGTGCCCGAAATTTCCGACTCGATTGTCGAAATCGATCGCGCCATGAAACTCGGATTCAATTGGGAACTCGGCCCCTTCGAGCTTTGGGACGCCGCCGGCGTCGAACCCACCGTCGCCTGCATGAAGAAAGAAGGCAAGCCGGTTGCGGAGAACGTCGAGAAGCTTCTCGCCTCCGGCCAGAGATCCTGGTATAGCGAAGATCCCAAAACCGCTTCCGGCCGCAAGTATTGGGATCTCAGCGGCGGATCATCGCGCGCAGTCGACGTTCCGCAAGGTGTCTGGTCGGTTACGGTGGCGAAAAAGTCGCATGGAGTTGTAAAGAAAAATTCCGGAGCGTCACTGGTCGATCTCGGCGACGGTGTCGCCTGCTTTGAATTTCACTCCAAGATGAACGCGCTCGGCGCCGACATCATCAGCCTGATCACGCAATCGCTCAAGCCCGGAGGTCCCGGCGATTCCTTCGACGCTTTCGTCATTACCAACGACGCCACGAACTTTTCCGTAGGCGCCAATCTCATGCTCCTGCTGATGAGCGTGCAGGAAGAAGAATGGGACGACGTCGATCTCGCCATCCGCCA
>JASHRE010000427.1 GCA_030037515.1 Candidatus Sulfotelmatobacter sp. | reverse complement strand
CGCCGTAGAGAAGAAGGGGACGGAATAGCGAATAATCGACTGGCTGGCCCTTGGTGGGTGTCAGAATTCCGTCGAAGGGATTCGGAGCAATTGAACCACCGGCCTGATACACAAACGGAGTATTGAAAAACGTGTCATAGATGTAAGAACTACCGCCAAAGGGTGGTTCGGCCCCGAACTGCGCCATCACCAGTTCTTCGATCGGGTTATAGAAAAGTCCCCACCCGGCACGGATGCTGGTTTTGCCGGAATTGCCGGGACTCCAGGCCAGTCCTATGCGCGGCGCGAACGCCTTGTAGTACGTGCTGGTCATGCCAGCGGGAATGCCGGGATCGCCCGGCACCACCAGACCGGTTGGCGTTACGCCGACCGCGTTGCAGCTGGAACTGGTGACGCCGAAATAGCTCTCACTCAGCGCCGACAATCCGCAGGGGTAAATCGTGGAGTTCTCTCCGGGCCGGAATGTTTCCACATGCCCGGCGATGTCTGTTGGCGGCGTATCTAACTCCCATCGCAGGCCGTAGTTCAAAGTAAGATTGGGCTTGATCTTCCAACTATCCTGAGCAAACGGGTAAACCGAAGTTTCGCGAACATCTTCTCGTTGGCCCGAGCCCTGTCCGTAGCTGTCGGCCAAGCCCAGAAGGAACTCCGCGTAATTGTCGCCATCGCCCGGAACAATCGCATTGGGACCGGTATTGTCAAATGCATATGATCCGTTGATGTCGTAGTAATAGTACTGATCAAAGCGCTGCCGTCGAATATCGATCCCAAATTTGAACGTGTGCGTCCCTTTGACCCAAGTTAAATTGTCAGACCACTGAAAGCTGTTACCCACCTGCGGCAGAATGCCTTCGGAGTTGTTGCCCAGGATCGCGCCGCCGCCGATGGCGACGAATGGAACGCCCGTCAGAGTAGTCGGCAAGCCCGGGGTGATGCCGGCCTTCCCGGCCGGAATGCCGGAACTTGAAATCAACGCGTTGATCGCGCTTGAATCGGACGTGCCCGTGAAGCAATACGGCGCTGCCGCAGCCGACGGACACGATGCAGTGACTGCGCCGGTTGTTTGTGGCTTCAAGAATCCGAGTTGCCCTTCGCGCATGTAAGTGAAATGCGCTTCGTTGACCAGGGAGTTCGTGATCGTCCAATCGTGGGTCAGGTTCCACTGCTGGAAACGATTATCATTGAAGTTGCCGAATCCCGGAATATTGGCCCCCGCCTGTTCGAACTGATTGAATGGTTCCAGCTGGCGGACGTCGTTGAAGTAATAGTAAGCGGTGAAGTTCTGATGATCATTGATCTTGTGATCGAAGCGGACGGTGAACTGATCTTCGTTGTCGGTGCTGACCGGAATGGTCACTGCCGCCGTTGGAATGTAACTCATAAGACTAGCGGCGACCGGATCCTGGCAAGCAGAAGGAATGACGCCATTCGGGAACACCGTCGACCAGCTTGGGGTTCCCATGGCGGCGATGCCACCGGCTGGCAGCCCCAAGGCCGCGTCACAGCCTGAACGGCCATCAAGAGCGCTGGCCACGAATGAGTCGCTGATTCCCCCGCTCGTGAACCCGCCCACGCCTGAAAAATCTCCCGTCCTCTCTGCCGCCGTGGGTACATTCACCGCTTGCCCGGTGAGTCCCTCGCGAATTCGCCTGCCTTCATAGGAAACGAAGAAAAAAGCGCGATCTTTCTTGATCGGACCGCCGAGCGTGCCGCCATACTGATTCTGATTCCACTGCGGACGCCCAGCGAGGTCGAAATAATTCTTGGCGTCCAGAACCGTGTTGCGGAAGTACTCGTAAACATCCCCGTGCAGGCTGTTCGTGCCTGATTTCGTGATAACGTTCACCACCGAACCTGAATTACGCCCGTACTCGGCGTCGAACGTATTGGTGAGCACGCGGAATTCTTCAACGCTATCCGGCGTCGGCTCCACGGTCGGCAGATTCACAAACTGATCGTTTGCGTCTCCGCCGTTAACGCTGAAGTTGTTGGCGCGTGTGCGGCCGCCGTTGACCGAGACCGAACCAACGTCCTGTGAACCGTAGAACAGGCTGCCGTTGCCATTTCCCAGCTGCGCCTGCACGCCTGGCTGAAGCTGCAGGAATTGATATGTATCGCGCGAGTTCAGGGGCAGCTCGTTCACCGAGCGGTCGTTAATCACGGCGCCGAGCTGGGTGCTGGTGGTATCAACCTGCGGAGCTTCGGAAGTGACATCGACCACCTCCTGCGTGCCGCCGATCTGCAACACCGAATTCAAGGTCACCACCTGGTTCACATCGACGGTGATGTTTTTCTGCACATTCTTTTTGAATCCGGTCAGCTCGAAGCCCTCCTGATAGATTCCGGGAGCCACGTTGACGAACGTGTAGTCACCGGTCTCATTCGTCTGAACCGTCCGGCTCACGCCTGTCCCTTGATTGGTCAGCGTGACTTTCACGTTGTTGAGCACGGCTCCGGAAGGATCAGAAACACGGCCGAGAATACGTCCCGTCGCGCCCTGCCCCACTAGCGACGTCGGCAGAACCAGAAGAATGGCAACCAGCGGGCACAGCAGATTCCAGCGGACTCGCACTGACAGCATGGAACCTCCAGAGGTTCTCTGTGAGAGATTTCAATGATTCCGAATGATGGCCCAAGAAATAGTGAACGCCCGAGAAAACGACCGCTTGTATCCGTACCAAACCTTGCTATAATCCCGCAAGGTTAGAGAACCGGGGCGGGGGCTGTCAAGAATAAAAAAATAGCGCGCATGGATCGGAAATTCCCATCGCGGTTTTCCGCTCCAACGCGAATCCTTATGAAAGGCACCAAGGCCGAAGCTTATTTGAAAATCGGAGACGTGGCCAAAAAGATTGGCGTCTCGCCGTCGGTCATCCGCTCCTGGGAAAGCCTTGGCCTCGCCCGTCCCCGGCGCAGCGAAAGCAAGTATCGTCTTTATACGGCGGAAGATCTGAAGCTGTTGAAGCGGGCGCGCTTTTTGCGAAAGGTGCGCGGCCTCAATGCCGCGGCCATCGTTCAGTTACTCCGGCGCGAAGGCAAGACGCGTCCGGCGCCGGATGGCAACGCCGGCGCCATCGGGGCCCGTTTGCGGCAGTTGCGCTCGCGCCGCAAGTTATCCCTCGCGCAAGTGTCGCAGGCGGTTGGCATCTCGGTGGGCTTTCTCAGCGCGCTCGAGCGATCGCAGATGAGCGGATCGGTGGGCACGCTGCGCAAGCTGGCCCGTTTCTACAAAACCAATATCCTCGATTTTTTCGAAGCCAACGGAACCAACAGCCGCCAGGTGCGCCCGGCGCAACGCAAAGTTCTAAAAGCCGGCGACGGGGTGCAGATGGAATTGCTGGCCTGGGGCAACACGGTCATGGAGCCGCATCTGTTTCGCGTCAAGCCCGAAGCGGGCAGCGGCGAATCGTACGCGCATGAAGGCGAAGAGTTCATCTACGTTTTGCGCGGCGAGCTCGAAATTGCCCTCGGCGGCGAACAATACCGCTTGAAGGCTGGTGACAGCTTCTATTTCGAAAGCGCAACTCCCCACCGCTGGAAGAATCCAGGCCATAGCGAGACTTTTATCTTGTGGGTCAACACACCGCCCACATTCTGATTTGGGGCACGGTCGCGCATCGCAATGGCTCGCCGCCCCCGAAGAGAAGGGAGCCAGAAAGAGGAAACATGACTTGGCGGTATGCACGTCGGCTGTCCATACTGTTGTTCGGCTTGTTGCTCACCCTTTCCTGCTCCAACAAGACGCGCACCCTCAATCTGCTGGTTTGGGAAGGCTATGCCGATCCATCTTTCGTTCAGGCGTTCGAGCAGCAGAATCGCTGCAAAATTTCCGCCTCGTACATGGGATCGAGCGACGAACTGGTCGCCAAACTCCGCGGGGGCAGCGCCGCCAATTACGACGTGATTTCGCCATCCAGTGATGTGGCAACTTCGATCGCCGCCGCAAATCTGGCCGCTGCTCTGGATCTCGGGAAGATTCCCAGCTACAACCAGCTCTCCTCGCAACTCACCACTTCGCCTCTGGTACGCGTTAACGGCCAGGTTTATGGCGTGCCGTTCATGTGGGGACCGAATCCGATTATTTACGACACGACCGCATTCCCGCAGCCCCCGGATTCGTGGAGCGTGTTTTGGGATCCGAAATACAAGGGCAAAGTTTCTGTCTGGGACGATCTCTCGACCGTTTACATGGCAGCCCAGGTGCTCGGCTTCGACCGACCCGATCCCACTCAGCTCTACAACTTGAGCGACCAGCAACTCGATGCCGTCAAGAAAAAGCTGCTCGAACTGAAACCCAATGTTCGCAAGATCTGGTCCACCGGCGGCGAGCTCACGAACTTGTTCGAGAATCATGAAATCGTCATCGCCATGGGATGGCCGCTAAATACCGCCGACTTGAAGAAGGCCGATTTTCCCGTCGGCGAGACGATTCCCAAGGAACATACGACGGGCTGGATCGACCACCTCATGATCACGGCCGGCAGCGAAAACAAAGACCTGGCATATAAATTTCTTGAGTACATGGTGGAAGCGAAAACGCAGAAACTGGTGACCGACAAAACTCACTACGTGCCTGCCAATCCGCAAGCGGCGCAGTTCATGAGCGCAGACGAAGTCAAAGCCTTGCATCTCGACGAAGTCGACAACTATCAGAAGCGCATCTATTTCTGGCAAAATGTGCCGCGCCGTGCGAAATACAACGAGATCTGGAACGAAGTCAAAGCGGCGCAGTAATTCGCGATAGGCGAGTAGGTTTTGTTTTCTTTGCGCTCTTTGTGGTCTCTGCGGTGAAACGGTTTTGGTCGCCGAGGACACAGAATATTCATGAACGATGCTGGCTATGGCGCAGAGGCTCCCTAAAACCAATCGGAGGTAGGACTAAAACGGTTCATGACGTCGACAACAATTTCTTCGCCGTCTTCAGTTGAGGTCAATTCCGCTGTGCGGCCGACCTTGCTGAGCCTTCGCAACGTCGCCAAAAGTTTCGGACGCCACCTCGTGCTACGCGACATTTCTCTGGAAATTGCGGCTGGAGAATTTCTGGCGATCCTCGGTGAAAGCGGATCGGGCAAAACAACGCTGCTGCGCATCATCGCCGGATTTGAAGCGCCAACCTCCGGCCAGCTTTGGATGGACCAACAGCGCCTCGACGGCCTGCCTCCCTATCGCCGTCCGGTCAATACGGTTTTTCAGAGTTACGCTTTGTTTCCTCATCTCACCCTCGAAGAAAACGTGGCCTATGGACCGCGCGTGGCCAAACGGCCTGCCGCCGAGATCACCGAGCGCGTTTCTGAAGCCCTCGAAAAAGTAAAGATGCAGGCTCACGCTCGGAAGAAGCCTTCGCAGATCAGCGGAGGACAGCAGCAGCGCATTGCGCTGGCGCGGGCGCTCGTGAACCGGCCAAAACTGCTGCTGCTCGACGAACCACTTTCTGCGCTCGACGCCAATCTGCGCCGCCAGATGCAGGTCGAATTGAAGTCACTGCAACGCGAAGTCGGCATCACTTTTGTTTTCGTGACCCACGAC
>JASHRE010000426.1 GCA_030037515.1 Candidatus Sulfotelmatobacter sp. | reverse complement strand
TTCAGAAACTAGAGCACGAGATCCGCTTCATCAAGCGATGGGCTGTGCTGGCCGCGATGACATTGCTGGCTCTCATCCTTGTGTTTCGCGCTTTCGATCGCCATCGCGTCAGCACACAACAGGTGATGACGAAGGATTTCGTGCTGGTTGACAACGATGGGCGGGCGCGAGTCCGTGTGGCAGTGTTTCCCGAAGGGTCGGGAATGGAATCATACGCTGCGAATGGTGAAAGGCGCGTGCGACTGGTAGGAAAGGGAGAAGAAGCTGCGCTGAATCTATATATTCCGGCCACGGCAGCGCGGGAAGCGGCGTCTGTGAATTTGTTCGGCAGCAACGTTTTGTTGACATCGTTGCGCGGCAGTATTAGCGGAACGCAGTTAGAGATGCATTCGCAGCCGGCAAACGGTGCGGCGATATTGGCCTTGCAGGACCATAGCGCATCACTGATGTTGAGAGGTGCCAGCGATGCTGTTCCGAGCCTGCGGTTGACCGCGACTGCGGGCGAAGCCTGCACTGCACTGACAGGAGCGTCGACCGCGTCGGCGGCTACTACGTTATGCTTGCATGCGCCGGGGTTGCCGTCGCTTGAACTGGCCGACCTGGTGGGAGATCGAGCTGTGCTTGGCATTCCGCAGAGTAGGGACTTGAACAGCGACCGCAACAGCGCAGCCTCATTGATCCTGAAATACAAGAGCGGAACAAAGGTGAAGGTCGCTCCGGCAGAGCGTTGATGGCAGTTTCCCGCTTTTCGGGCATCGCCAGCGCCAGCCACGCGAAGATCATCGCGTGCGAACTCTAGACCGCTGCTTTCAGCAGCATGCAGGTGACGTCGTCGTGCTGCGGCGTGTTGCCGACGAATAGATCGAGCGCCGACATCAGGCGTTCTAGCGATTCCGCGGGCGTGCAGGATGTTCCAGTTTCCAGTTCGGTCAGAATTCGCACTTCTCCATATTCTTCCTGCCGCGCATTCTCCGCTTCGACCAGTCCATCGGTAAAAATCAGCAGCCAGTCTCCGGGAGCCAACGTGACCGTTGCGGAATCGTACTTCGCATCGACCTGGATGCCGAAGGGCAGCCCGCCGACATCGAGGCGTTCGATCTGTCCGCTGACGCGGCGCAGGATGGGATTGTTATGGCCCGCATTAATGTAGTGGAACGTGCGATGCACAGTATCGTATTCGGCGAGAAATGCGGTAGTGAAGCGCAGACCTCCCTGGCTGTTGGAGCAAACGTAGCGGTTCATGTTGGCGGCGAGCTGGGGGAGTGCGACTTGCGCACTGGAAAGCGTTTTCAAGCTGGCCTGGAACGTTGCCATGAGGAGCGCGGCCGGGATGCTTTTGCCGGCGACATCCGCGACGGCGAAGACGACGCGGTTGTCTTCGTTCGTCTTGCCCGGGCGCGGAAAAACGTCGTAGTAATCGCCGGCGACGGTGTTGGCTGGGCGCGTCGTGTAGGCGATTGCCAATCCGGGAATTTGTGGCGGTGCGCCGGGCAGAAGCCAGGTCTGAATTTCGCGCGCGATCTGCAGGTCGCGCTTCATAACCACGCGATCAGCGATCTCGAGCATGAGCAGTATGAATAGAAGAACCGCGGCCCAGAAATGCGAGTCAAATTCTCCCGTATAAATCTTGCCGCCTTCGCCGTTGTACTGAAAGCTGCTCTGCGGAATGATCAGAAGAACCAACGCGAGCAGCAGAAGTACACGGCGCGCCGGAGAAAGCTTTTCCAGAACCGCCCAAAAGAATTCTTTGATCACCTGCAGGCGACGGCCGCTGCGGGTCAGGCCTTCGGGCGTGCGCGCTTCGACATCTTTCGAGTAGAGGCGGTAGCTGGCCTGCGCTTCGGCTTCAAATTGCGTCCAGAGTTGGCTGAGGGCGAGACCTTCGGTGACCCGAAGCCAAAAACGGCGTAGACGTATGCCGAAACTGACTGGCTGAGTTGTCTGGGGTGGAGGCGGGGAGACGGTCGCCATGACGTTCACGGTCGATTATAGATGGTTTGCGTCCCGCATCGTTCAGGTTCAGAACAGATTCATTTGCTCCTCGAAGGCTTTCCCCGGCCACTTGTTGGCGTACTTCGTTTTATTGCCGCGAGGGTCGGGAGTGAGTTTGTATTTCTCCCGCAAACGCTGCACGAGTTGCGATAGCCGCTCGCGGTGAGAAGCCGGCAGGAACGCGCGGTCGCGATAGCGTTCGCGGTAGTTCTCGACCAGGTTCGGAAAATTCTGCTCGAGAAAAGGAAGAAACACGGCCGCGGAACAAGGCTTCAGAAAAAGCGGATTCGCGAAAAGATGATCGGCTCCAGCGTCGGCGGCCGCAGAAATGACCGCTTCGATCTGCTGCGGTGCATCGGTAATTCCGGGCATCAGCGGACAGCAACTCACCCCCACGCGCAATCCGGCCTGACGCAGAGTACGAACCGCATCCAGCCGAAGATCTGGACGGGGAGCACGCGGCTCGAGAATGCGCGCCAAGTCTACGTCGAGGGTTGTGACGGTGATATGAATGGAGAGCCGATTGGCGCCGTCGATCTGCTGCAGCAGATCGAGGTCGCGAACGATCAGATTGGACTTGGTCACGATGCCGAGTTCGAATCCGCGGTGACGAGAGAATTCCTCAAGGATGGCGCGCGTGACTCCATAGCGACGTTCTGCGGGCTGATAGGGATCGGTCGCCGTTCCCAAAGCGATGGATTCGCCCGGCTTCACGCGGAGAAGGTCGTGACACAAAAGATTGGCGGCATGCTGCTTCACGTAGATTTTCTGTTCGAATTCCATGCTGTCGCGCATTTCCATGAATTCGTGCGTGTAGCGGGCATAACAGTAGCGGCATCCGAACTCGCAGCCGCGGTAAGGATTGATTGTCCAGGTAAAGGGCAAAGCGCGGCGGCTTACGCAGCGGTTCAGGAGCGATTTTGCTGAAATGGTGAAGTATTCAACGTTGTGTCCTTCGCGCAGAGACTCGCCTTCGGCCGCCAGACGAGCGATTCCAACGAAGCGAGGCTTGTCGGATGAGGGAAGCAAGGGCAGGGTGGCCATTTGTATTCGCCTTTTGTTCGCCTACCATAACACTTTGAAGGTTGCACTGTCAAATGTGTGGAGGGGTGAGAACACAAAGGGAGGGAATATGCACCCCCATTTTCCTCTCGATGTTGTAGAAAACTGGACCTTCGGAGGCCCAGGTGACAGGCGGTTATGCAGACCGCCGCAGTTCCGCTGGAGGCGAAGGGCTTGGGTAGATCCGTCGTCCGTTCCGCCACCCGGGATGTTGCGGGTTTCACCTAGCTTCAGTGCTTGACCAAGTGCCGCGTGCGCCCTATAGAAACCAATGAAGGCTCTCATCTTACGGCCTCTACATACAAGCTATGGCAGGCACGCTCCCGCAGGTCGATGCAAAGTTCGGGCAGCAAGGATTCGCCAAACTGCGAGCGTCGCACTTGGGCGAATCCATAGCGACGCAACAGGAATTCCAGGGTCTCGAAGTCGTATGCAAACTTGTGCTCGAAGTACTGGCGAAAGACAACGTTGAGTAGCTCCATCTTGGTGTTGTACTTGTTGCCAAAGCCCGCGTCAAAGTGGTTCGCATCCAGCGGTTGCACCGCGGCCAACTCGTCCCACCCGCTCCGGCAGTAAGCACGAAGATACTTTTCTGCGTCGGGAACAATCATGCGCAAGACTCCTCCGGGCTGAAGCACGCGGTGGCATTCGGAGAGGAAAGAAGGCACTTCTTCGCAATAATCCACGTGCTCGAAAAAGTGCTCGGTAAAGATCCACTTGACGGAGCTGTCATCAAACGGGAGACTTTTCCGGCAATCGTACACGCAATTAACCCCGGCGTAGCGAAACAAGTCAATGTTCACCCACCCCGGCCTACCAGAAAAACCACATCCCACGTTGACCATCAGATCGTGTCGGCCCCTGTATCTTCTCCTGACGCCCATAATCCGCCCTTGCAGGCGGCTTAGGGCGATACGCATCTCGGCGAGGAAGGGGTGGTAGGCGTGACGCGGGATGAAGGGCAAAGCCGTCATCAACAGCCGCCTGAGGCCCCGCTTGTCGCTCAGTCGCTGCCCGAAATTGGGACGAAGGTCTAGCGGCTTGACCGCCTGCATAAACTCACCATCTTGTGCTTCCGTGCTCTTTGTCCGACGAAACTTCTGTGGGGGCATGATCTCAACCCCGTCCGTGGCCAGAACTACCGTCGCAACCGCAGTGACTGCGTGGCGATGAGAATAGCCGGTTTTCTCAAAAAACGCGAGGCTGTGCACGCGGATTCTTGAGGGAATGACAATGAGGTTCATCCAGCCCGCCGCCTTAACTCCAATTTTACGGCCAAGAAAATCTTTCGAATGATCTGGAATTTGCTGGCGGTCTGGGGTGTAGCCGTTCTCGTTGTCTGGGGAGGGGATGGCGTGCCTGGCGTATCGACATGACCGGATGATGGACAGCAGGACTGGCACTATGG
>JASHRE010000425.1 GCA_030037515.1 Candidatus Sulfotelmatobacter sp. | reverse complement strand
CACGGCCGGGGGAAAAGTGTCGTTGGCAAAAATCTTCACCTCGGGAGAATCGTCGCCGGGGACTTCGATCGCACTCTTGCCCTCCGGTATGATCACCGTGATGGCGTCGGCGTGATACTTGTACGTCTTTTCCCATTCGATGGTGGAATCGGTGAATGTGAGCATGCGATCGGTGCTGGCAGGAACCTCTCCGACTAGGGCCGGTTCTGCCGCGCCCTCCTGTTGCCGATACACGCGATAGACGTAATGCAGGGCCGGCGTGGGCTCGGCCGGGGCAGCGTTGGTCCAACTCAGGATGACGCCTTGGGCCGCAACGTTCGCCCTCAGATCGTAGGGTCCGGGCAACGTTCGAACCAGAGGCACGTGCACCTGATTGGATAGCCCAGCACCGCGGTTCTCTGTGTTAAGCACTTCGACGGCATAGGTGGCGAACGCAGTGGGATTGTCGGAGATGATGGTGCCGGGAAGCACGTCAGTGTAGGATTCGGAGATTTTGGGCCCGGTCGATTTCTTGCCTACACTCTTCTTCTTCGATCTAACGGGCACCGTTTCTGCCGGAGCCTCGCCGACCGGAGTTCCGCATGTCGTCAACCGCGGCTGCAGACCGCGGCAGATCTGAGAAGGGCCGAGGATGGGAATTCGTTGGCGATCGGTCGTGACCGTGGGGATGGTCCAAGTGAGCGTGATGTAGTTGCCTTTGCGCGTGGCGCGCAGATCCGTAGGAGGCGTCGGTAAATTCAGCGACGGTGGCTCGGGGGGACCGAGATTGGCGCAGGCGGTGAGAACACTGCAGGCGAGGATTGTTGGGCCTAATCTTGACCGGACAATTCTCATGCAAGAAACGACAGAGTACCAGAAAGGTGGCAGTCCGCCAGTTGCAGATCTGGGACTTGGAACGTACCTCACCTTGTCAGACGGTACTGCGATAGAGAACCCTCGATTCTTCCGGCGATATGCCCATAAACTTCGGAGAGCACAGCGCCAACGGTCATGTAAGGTCAAAGGTAGCCGTCATCGGCGATAAAGCACAAATTGAGGCTGCTAAGCTCCCTGAACGTATCGCCAGCCTGCGCAGCAATTTCAGTCACCGATTAACCCCCAGGTTGATGCGGCGTCCCGCGCTGTGTTTAGAGAACCTGAGCATCGATGGTCTGGCGAAAACCGAGCTGGCAAAGTCCATGCTCGACGCGGCGTCGAATCAGGTCCTTTCGCAGTGGAAGTGCAAGTCGTTGGAACCCGGAATGGGTATGGCCGGAATGTAAGACCCAGCACCGCAGAGATTGGAATGCTGCTCAGAACCTGAGACATGAAGGTATAAGACAAACTCGTCGCTAGGGGACTCCTAGAGACGCCGGTGGACAGCACCTAAGACCCACAACCGTGGGCCATGCGGCGTGAAGCAGGAATCCCCCGGCTTTCGTCGTGGGAGGTTCAAAGGATGTAGCGGCTCAGGTCTTGATCTTTCACGATGTCGGTGAGCATCTTGCGAACGTAGTCGGCGTCGACCGTGACCTGCTCGCCTTTTTTCTCGGGAGCAGCGAAGCTGAGTTCATCGAGCACGCGCTCCATGATCGTGTGTAGGCGGCGCGCCCCGATATTCTCTGTGCTCTCGTTCACGCGAAACGCGAAGCGGGCAATCTCTTCCAGCGCTTCGCCGGTGAACTCAAGCTTGACACCTTCCGTCTCCAGCAGAGCCGTGTACTGCTTGACCAGCGAAGATTTCGGTTCGGTCAGAATGCGGACAAAATCTTCCATGGTCAGCGATTGCAATTCCACGCGAATCGGGAACCGGCCCTGCAGTTCCGGAATCAGGTCGCTTGGCTTGGAAACGTGGAAGGCTCCGGCAGCAATGAAGAGAATGTGGTCGGTGCGCACCATCCCGTAACGGGTGTTGACGGTCGTGCCTTCGACGATCGGTAGAATGTCGCGCTGTACGCCTTCACGCGAAACGTCAGGGCCGTGGCCGCCTTCGCGTCCGGCGATTTTGTCGATCTCGTCCAGAAAGACTATGCCCGCGTTCTCAACACGATCGATGGCGACGCGGGTCACCTGATCCATGTCGATCAATCGCTGCTCTTCTTCCTGGATCAGGTACTCGAACGCCTCGTTGACCTTCATCTTCCGCTTCTTAGTGCGCTGACCGAAGATGTTGGGCAACATGTCTTTGATGTTGACGTCCATTTCTTCCACGCCCTGGTTCGAGATGATTTCGAAGGAGGGGAAGCTGCGCTCGCGAACGTCGATCTCGACCATGCGTTCATCGAGCTTGCCTTCGCGTAATTGCTGGCGCAGCTTTTCGCGCGTGCGGCTGGAAGACTCTGCCAGGGCTGTGCTGCCATCGATCACTACTCCGCCCGCAGTGGAACTCGATTCCGGACGCGGCGGGGGCGAGGGCGGCAGCAGAATATCGAGCAAGCGTTCCTCCGCGTTAAGCTCGGCCTTGTCGGCGACATCTTCGAGCTTTTCTTCGCGCACGTTGTCGATCGCGATTTCGACTAGATCACGGACCATCGATTCGACGTCGCGGCCAACGTAGCCGACTTCGGTGAACTTGGAAGCTTCGACCTTCAGGAACGGCGAGTTGGCGAGTTTTGCGAGACGGCGCGCAATCTCGGTTTTGCCGACGCCGGTCGGTCCGATCATGATGATGTTCTTGGGAATGATTTCTTCGGCCAGATCGGGCGCGAGCTTCTGGCGGCGCGTGCGATTGCGCAACGCGATCGCGACGGCGCGTTTGGCGTCCTTCTGGCCGATCACGTGCTTGTCCAGCTCCGCGACGATCTCACGCGGCGTGAGTTCGTCCAGCGCGAGCTGCTCTTCTTCGGCGGTGGATGGAAGATAGATGGCCATAAATCAGTCGTCGGTCGTCAGTCGTTGGTCGTCAGCAATCAGCATTTGACTACCACTGACTGCCATTTCGCTATCGCGCCCCGGGTCGAATTTCACTCGACCAGCTAAGGGCGGCTATCCTTCCACAATCACAGTTCCTCAATCGTGACCTTGTCATTGGTATAGATGCACATTTTGCCCGCAATTTTCATGGCTTCTTCGGCGATCTGACGGGCGGAAAGCTCGGTGTGATCGGCCAGCGCCTGCGCTGCCGCCTGTGCGTAGTTGCCGCCGCTTCCAATGGCAGCAACGCCGCCATCAGGTTCGATCACGTCTCCCTGGCCACTGAGTAGAAACGTCTGCTCTTTGTCGCAGACCAGCAGCAGAGCCTCCAGATGCCGGAGAAATTTGTCGGTGCGCCAGTCTTTCGCCAGCTCCACAGCGGCTCGACCCAGATTGCCGTGATACTGCTCCAGCTTGGCTTCGAAGCGGCTGAACAGGGTGAAGGCGTCCGCGGTGGATCCCGCAAATCCGGAAAGAATTTTATCGTTATACAAACGGCGGATTTTCTTGGCCGAGTGTTTGATGACCGACTCGCCCAAAGTGACCTGGCCATCGCCGGCGAGGACCACGTGTCCGCCGCGCCGTACAGATAAAACCGTTGTGGAACGTATCGGCCGTTTCGTCCGCATAAGCGCAATCTTTGATTGTAGCAAGCGTGACGGTTGGGCGGGAAACGGGAGAGAAGAGATCGAGCGGAGGGAACGGTTAGGTGCGCACAGCTTTCTCACGCGATCGACGGCGCAATCCCCAGCCCTCAAGGGCAGGGTTCACCTTGCACCCTGAAGGCGGCCCTAAGGGGGCCGCTCTTCCACGGCGTCACAAAGCAAACCGGGGACTTCAGTGCCTATGCGCGTGATGTTCTGGCGCTTCGGGCGGGGTCGTCGGCTGACCGTCGTCGCAATGTGGGAAACCGCGTTTCTCCACTTCGGCGGAGATCCCAGTGTAGCGGCAATACTCGCGCAGCGCAGGAGTGATTTTCAGGCCCAGTCTCCGCAGCAGTTCGGCGCGCCGGAGGTCCAGAACCCCAATTTTGTCCTCAGAACCCTTGTTCTCCATATCTAAATTCTACCCCTGACAGGGCTGCCGGATCGGAACACGCGGAATGCTTGCGCTTCGACTCCGGCCGTCCAGACCATCTCGACTGCGGGTGGGCGGATCGCTGGAGCTATGATGCTCCTTGATTGTGTCGGGAACCTGCCAACCCAAGGCAGAGGGCTCTCAGGGTGTACGTATGACTCTGTCGTGGAATACACAGGGCCGAACGCGATTCATTCTGTTGAATACTGGTTCGGGAAATTCTTTCCGTAAAAGCACCCACCAACAGTGGTGCTTCATTTTCGCAACGGACAGTTTTTAGTCGCCACTGGCGGGAGTGTGGGTTGCGACCAGGACCAATTGCGGACGGGCAGGTTCGGGCTTTGGAGCGCGGCCGAAGCTGGCGAAGATGGCCAAAACGGCAAGATATGCGGCAACGATGCCGAAGCCGACTGAGGCGAAGACCGTGAGGCAGAGAACCAGAGGCATAAAGATCGAATTCACAGATAAAACCAATCCTTGTAGATTCAGCCTTGAAAGCTGCCGGCACGGCTTTGCCCAGATGCAAGATTGGAAAGTCCGTGCAGACTTTTGTTTTGACGAACCGGCGGCACACAAACGCCGCCGCATTCAATTTAGCTGCGTTGACGCTCCGCGCTAGTAACGACTAGGATACGGAGTAAGGCTGTGTACTTTTACTGTCAAGCATTTCTGGTCATCTGTCGACATTACGGAAGGTACATTCCCCGGGCACGCTAATGGCGATTACGAAGATATCCGTCCGGGGCGCCCGGCAGCACAATCTCAAGAACATTGATGTCGAGATTCCCCGTAACAGTCTCACCGTGGTTACCGGTTTGAGCGGATCGGGCAAGTCTTCGCTGGCTTTTGACACGATTTATGCCGAGGGACAACGGCGATATGTCGAAACTCTGTCGGCGTACGCGCGGCAGTTTCTCGACCAGATGGAACGGCCGGATGTCGATGCCATTGATGGGCTTAGCCCGTCCATTTCGATCGAGCAGAAGTCTACGAGCCGCTGCCCCCGCTCGACAGTGGGAACGATCACGGAAATCTACGACTATCTTCGCCTGCTCTTCGCTTCGATTGGGGTTCCGCATTGTCCGAAATGCGGTCGGGAGATCACCCGGCAATCGGCGGATCAGATCGTTGAACGCGTGATGGCCCTGACGCCGGATGACCGCGTGATGGTCATGGCCCCGATCGTCCGCGGACGCAAGGGCGAGTTCAGGAAGGAGATGGAAACGCTTGTCCAGCATGGCTATACGCGGGCGCGCGTGGATGGCGAATTGGTCAACCTGGAAGACGAGATCAATCTCGATAAGCGCAAGAATCACACAATCGAAGTCGTCGTCGATCGGCTGCTGGTCAAGCCGGGCATCGAGCATCGGCTGGAAATGTCGGTGGGGCTGGCGATGAAACTTGCCGGCGGGTTGGTGCAGGTTGCGGTGGTGGGCGGCGAAGAGCGGCTTTATTCGGAGAAGCTGGCTTGCCCGGATTGCGGGATTAACGTGCCACAATTGGAGCCGCGATCGTTCTCGTTCAACAGTATGTACGGCGCCTGCCCTGAGTGCCACGGGCTGGGGAGCAAGTATGATTTCGATCCGGCGAAGGTGATTACGGATTGGTCGAAGCCGTTGCTGGATGGCGGGCTGGGGCCGGGGTCGGCGTCGCAAAATCTGATTCATCAGTTGCAGATTGTGTCGAAGGTGTATGGCCTCGAGTTGAATACCCCGTTCGAAAAATTACCGGAGAAGGTTCAGGATTTTCTTCTCAACGGTGAGCAGGGACGCGGCGGGCGAACGGGATTTCACGGAATATTCGGATACCTGCGGCAGAATCTGGAGGAGTCGACGTCGGAGGGTTATCGCGACTGGCTGATGGATCATATGTCGGCGACGGAGTGTCCGGTGTGCCACGGCAAGAGACTTCGGCCGGAGAGTCTGGCGGTGAAAGTGAATGGGATGTCGATCGCCGACTTCACCGCGATGCCGGTTGCGCGGGCTCTGGAAGTTGCCTCGGGGATCCAGCTTGCCGGGCGCGAGGCCACGATTGCCGGGCGCATCATGCATGAGATCGTAGAACGCCTGCAGTTTCTGAACGCAGTCGGGCTGGGATACATCTCGCTCGATCGTTCCGCGGTGACCTTGTCTGGCGGCGAGGGACAACGCATTCGACTGGCGACGCAGATTGGCTCGCGGTTGCGCGGGGTGCTTTATGTGCTCGACGAGCCTTCGATTGGATTGCATCATCGCGACAATGGCCGATTGCTGAATGCTTTGGAAAATCTGCGCGATCTGGGAAATACAGTGCTGGTCGTCGAGCACGATGAAGAAACGATCCGGCGGGCGGATTATGTGGTCGATCTTGGCCCGGGCGCCGGGCGGCATGGCGGAGGCCTTGTGGCGCGTGGGACTCCAGAAGAAATCATGCACCAGCCGAATTCGCTGACTGGCGCCTATATTTCTGGGCGGACGCAGATTGACATGCGGCCGGAGCGACGGAAGGCGAACGGCGCAGCGCTGACGATTCTCGGGGCGAACGGAAACAATCTCAAGAATCTGGATGTGACATTCCCGCTCGGCGTCATGACCGTTGTCACGGGCGTCTCGGGTTCCGGCAAGTCGACGCTGGTAAATGACATCCTCTATCGGGCGCTGGCGCGGCAGCTTTACCGATCGCGGGAAAAAGCTGGCGAGCACAAGGCGATCTCGGGAGCGGAGAACATCGACAAAGTCATTCGCATCGATCAGTCGCCGATCGGGCGCACACCGCGGTCGAATCCGGCGACTTACACCGGAGTCTTCACGGCGATTCGCGACTTGTACGCCATGCTGCCGGAATCGCGCGAACGCGGATACAAAGCCGGACGGTTCTCATTCAACGTTTCCGGCGGGCGCTGCGAAGCGTGCCAGGGGGAAGGCCAGCGGCGCATTGAGATGAATTTCTTGCCGGATGTGTATGTTCAGTGTGAAGTTTGTGGCGGGCGTCGCTATAACCAGGAAACGCTGGCGGTGAGATACAACGGATATTCGATTGCGGATCTGCTCGAAATGCCGGTTTCCGATGCGCTACCGATTCTTGAAAATATTCCGCAGGTCAAGCAAAAGCTGCAAACGCTGGTCGATGTAGGATTGGGGTACATTCATCTGGGACAGTCGGCTGTGACGCTGTCCGGCGGCGAGGCTCAGCGCATCAAGCTGGCTCGTGAGTTGAGCAAGCGGCAGACCGGAAAGACGCTGTATCTGCTCGATGAGCCGACGACCGGATTGCATTTCGATGACGTGAGGAAATTGCTCGACGTGCTGCATCGGCTGACGGATCTAGGCAATTCGATCATCATCATCGAGCATAATCTGGATGTGATTCGCAACGCAGATTGGATTATCGACCTCGGTCCCGAGGGCGGCGAAGACGGTGGCCGCATTGTGGCGCAGGGCACCCCGGAGCAGGTAGCACGCGTGAAGAAGTCCTATACGGGGCAGGCATTGAGCGAGTTCTTTGCAAGGGCAAAGCTGGCGGCTGAGTACCCAGTTACCAGTCCCCAGTAGCCAGTCGTATGAAACGTTGGTCGTCGGTCGTTCCCTTGGGTTTGGTCAACGACCGACGGCTGGCGGCCATCGGCTAGGCATCGAGGCACTACGGCTTATCATCCGAGTCCGTTTGAAGTCTGCACAAGGGGCGTGTTCTCTGGCATCTCCCGACAATTCGCAATTTGAGCCGGAATCCGATTCGCCACGGCCGAGCGATGTGAAGGGCGGTGGCGAAAGTGCGCCGGCGCCGAACAGCCCAGGCGCATACGCTGCACCGCTATCTCATGCTGGCAGCGCTCAGCAAACCACCGTGCCGCCAATCGCGACCACTCCGCGCGATCCGGCGTGGAACGGATGGGACGTGCTGCTGATCGCGGCGCTGACCCTGCTGACAATTCCAATCCTTGGTGTGTTCGTGGCTCTCGGTGCGCGCATTTTCTGGCCGCATGCCAACCTTGAGAAGATGGCGCCCGAAATCGTCATTGCCGCACAGTTTCTGGCGTACATCCTGGTCTTCCTCTTGATTGTCATGATGATCGAGGGCAAGTATCACGTGCGCTTCTGGAAAGCGATCCACTGGAATTGGCCGCGCTGGGGATTGGCTATGTTCGGGCTCGGCGTTTTGCTGCTGCTCTCGATCAATGTGATCGCGCATTTTATGCCCATGCCGAAGAGCACGCCGTTCGACCAGTTTTTTGCGAGCCCGCGGGACGCGTATCTGATGTCGATTTTCGCGGTGACGTTCGGCCCGTTCATGGAGGAGTTGTTCTTTCGCGGACTGCTGTATCCGGTGCTGGCGCGGCGACTGGGCGTGTTCTGGGGAGTGCTGCTAACGGCAGCGCCTTTCGCCATGATGCACATGTTCCAGTACGGATACGCGTGGGGCGTGGTCCTGCTGATTTTCGTGATGGGAATTGTGGTCACGATCGTGCGCGCCAACACAGGATCGGTGGCGGCGAGTTTTCTGGTGCATGTGGGATATAACGCGACTGAGATGTTCGCGCTGCTGCTCGCCACCGATGGCTTCCGGCACATGGAAAAGGCGGCGTTGGGCTAGGGTCAGCGGTCAGAAACCCTGATCTCTAAGAACGCCCTTGGAGGGTAGCAATATTCCGTGCTGGTTTGTGTTTTCAATGCATTAATTGTTGCCAGCCCCCCCGTCAATGCTTTCTCATGCTGCCAAAATGAGTGACATGAGGGACAGATACGAGTGACAACTCGGCGGATTTATCCTTAGTCAGCCTCTTCGCGTGGCACCGGCAAGCGTTCATTGCAAAACCGACGACGGCGTCAATACTTCGGCCTTGTAACGGTACGACAAGGCAAACCACCTTGCGGCGCTGCGGATCGCGCGTGGAACTGCCAACCAATCGCCACTAATACCTCCTCCTTGCGGTCGAGGGAGAAAAATGTCCTTGAGTTCCCCTCTTTTAGAATGGGATTTTTCACAAGGTGCGCGGTCGTTCTTGCCATTTTATTTTGGACCACTCTTTGGAACGGCCAGCACTCTTGTGGTCTTGTAGTTGATCTTGCGACGGCCCGCACGCTTCGACCTAGCCGCGGGAGTCAATTTCTGAACGAGGGTTCCCCGCACAATTTGCACTTTGGAGGACCCAAAATGGAAGTGACCTCTGGCACTTGGGGGCAGCACTGTCGGTTGATTTGGTTTGCCATATCATCGTCATTTTCAAAACCAATCTCCGAGGTTAGACAATGCCCGATCCCATAGCACACGTCGTTCGTTGGGCCGTTAACTGAAGAGTTCTGCTTGTGGGGACGGCTCTGGCTTATGTTCGGAGGGACTCGATGGCAAGAGTACAAGTTGAGAGAGCCCCAATTCTTGGCATCGAGCAGTCCAAGCTTCTGGTGAAAGTTTGTTGGTCATCAATTGGTTGACAGCCAGAAATGGATTGAATTCGTGATTGCCACTGGACATGCGAAACATTCCGGGGCTCACTTGTAGTTTCCAACCAATCCGGATCATCGCGAGGGCAAGAGCAGCAGCGAAGAGGCCCCCGGCGCGAGCTGTTCTCTGATCCGGCGAGAGCAGCATGCCTTTAGGGTCGCGAATTCGAGATCCGATCTCGCGCAGTTTCGGCACCTGATTGGGCAAGGATTGTGCAGTAACTCCCCTTAGAGGTTCAGAATATTCCGAGACGAATTGCTGCCAGCCCGGGATCGTGACTCGGGAAGCGACTTCATCCCACGGGACATAGGTCAGAGATCCAGGGCGTATATCGTCCACGTAGTTTTCCGCGAAAAGAATCTCAGCGTTTCGAAGGTTCTCTAGTAAACAGGTGGCAGGCTGCGAATCTTGCAAAGCAGGGCCCTCGGGCAACTTTTGCGCAGCCGCAATCCGGTCGCGCAGCGGAGGGTGGGTATCATAGGGCTTGGTCTTCTCCTCCCGCAGCCTCGTTTCGAGACTCCTGCCAATGGCCTCCGAGATATGGGGTACGGCCATAAAACGGGTTAGCCCATCTCCAAGGGCAACGAGGCTGCCCATACTCAACGCGGGCCGCACTTCCTGCTTCCAATATGTGGGCCACACCGCTGCGGCGCGGTGCAGTGCCTGCAGCCCATCGATGAGATTGCGGCGACCAGCAAGAAGGCAGGCAAGTTCGTCAGCGCGGTACTCTTGCCTCCTAGAGACGAAGTTGCTGATACGAAGGAATCCGACAAAGTACCATTTCAACAACGTAGTCACGACCACATACATCACGCCCAGAACGGCGACGCGAGCCAGTTTGCCGACCGATCCGACATTTTCGAAGACACGGACGAAGGATGCCTTGGTTCGGTAAACCCAAGGACCGACGCTAGTATCGCCGCCATAATAGTGAGCGAATTCGTGGGCTAGCACCGCGCGAATCTGGGAAACGGTCATTGTTGAAAGTAGAGGCAGACCTAATCCCATGATTCGTCGGCTGCCCAGCCCCACGATTCCACCGCGATCGGCGACGAAAGCATTGGCCTCGCCGATTAGATAAACGTCGCGAGGAACGGATTCGCTGAGAGCGGAAGCGATGCTGTCGATCTCGGCGAAAAGACGAGGATGGCTGGAGCGGTCGAGGAGCAATCCAGGGGCCGCGAATTCTTCGCGACGCGGGATGACAGACCAGAGCATGGTGGCCGCAATTACGATGCCGAAGAGCAATATCAATACGTCCCAGCCGTGTTCTGACTGTGCACGGGAGAAAATGATGTAAGGAAGGTAGACGCAGCTAGCTGCCAGAAGGGCGAGAAACAAATAAGAGCCGATCACGAGCGCGATCCCGAGAATGGCGAAGAGAGCCATCGAGCGACGGCGCGGAATCTCCACTGCGGGAAGAACCATAGAAACGCGGCATCATACCATGACTGACGAAAGCAGGTGGGACGACGCAAGCTTGCGTTTTGTTTCGCCTTTTCGAAGGTTGGTAATCGCCATAGAGAGATTTTTCAACAACTGACCTGGAAACTATGCAGTTTCCAGGTTGCCGACAAACCTTCACGAGCGATTTGTCGATCCAGTTCGCGGGCTTGCGGGTACGCCACCACGTTCAAGCTAAATATTGTAAATTGTGTAACTTGGGAGAAGGCGGGCTGCTCTCAAACACTTTTTGCCGTACTCGCTGCCACAAAATTCGGTCCGCATACGTTCTTGGTTGTGTGAACGCAAGAAGCATGTCCGAACCGACAGAGACGGAAGTCTCAAATGCCGAAGGACTAGATGTAATCTTTCGTGCTCATTACGGGCGCATAGCCCGCGTCATTGGCAGGGTCATTCAGGACCAAGACCGCGCGGAGGAACTAGCGGTGGAAGTCTTTCTGAAGTGGTGGCGGAATCCTCAAGCACATGGAGAGCACGCGGAGGGATGGCTTTATCGGACTGCCGCACGTGAGGCTTTGGACGAATTAAGACGCCAGACACGACGGTGCCGATTCGAGCGCCTCTTCAGTTTTGTCCGCGACTCGCCGAAAACCCCGGAGCACTTGTACGCCGTCAACGCCGAGCAGCTCAGGGTGCGCAGCGTTCTTAGAGCTTTGAGTCGACGTCATGCCGAGCTGTTGCTGCTGCGGAGCCATGGATTCAGCTATCAACAGATCGCCGTCTGTCTCGCTGTGAGTCCCGAGTATGTTGGGAGCCTTATCAAACGTGCGCAAGACGCGTTCCGGAGGGAGTATTTGAAACGATATGGAAACGAATCATGAAGCACAGTGGGTCGCCGACCGCCTCGCAACTCTCGAACCACACTGGAGTCCGGACCTCGCGCTTGGACGCTCGCTGCTCGCCTCCAAATTGGTGAAGCGACATCACTCGTTAACGTGGATTGCGGTTGCTACCGCCACCGCCGCGGTGTGCATCACGTTAGTTGCATTTCCGACAACCAGGGCCCTTGCTCGACAACTCTGCTATAGGTTTATTTTGAATCGCGTCGAGGTTGTTCGTCTCGATTTATCGAGGTTGCCGCTCCAGATGCAGGTAACAACCGACGGTCTGGAGCAGCGGGCCCAGGATATGGAGGCAGCGGAACGCAAAGCAGGCTTTAAGCCCTACCTGCCCTCGGTTGGTGTTCTACACACGAACCCTGAGATCACGATCACTGGGCCTATCTCGGTTGAGCAGACAATCCATGTCCGCGATATCGAATCCGCTCTCGTCAAAGCAGGAGCAAGTGATATACAGGTGCCGTCTGAATGGGAAGGCGTTCAATTGCGAACCCAGATCGGACCCATGGTGGAACTAAACTATCCCGACGGGGTTCAGATCGTGCAAATGCGGCCAATCGAAGTCTCGGTTCCCTTCGGTTTTCCTCTGGAGCAATTCGCAGAGGTGTCATTCCGGAGCATCGGGGTTTCTTTGTGGGAAGCGCGAGCCTTAGCGCAGAGGTTCGCGGCCCATCCAGCGTGGTTACTCGACCTTCCACCTGATGCGCTCGTGAATATCCACGAGGTGTCGCTTCAGGGGGGGCCAGCGATGCTGATTGAAGAGATTGACGGCAGAGGTGCAGTGCATCGGGTATCCGTTGTCCATAGCACGAGCGAACGAATGTACTCAGTAAGCAGCGGAGATCGGGAACTAAGCATGAAGACCGCCGACGCCCTTCCTTAATCTGCGGTCCCCGTCAACGCCTCCATTCTCCGGCGCTGGCAACCAGCCAACCGCTGGAGAATGGCGCAACTGAAACAGCCTATCCCAATCCTCAGTCAAGCCTTTGCCTATCCGCCTCGCGTCCGCTGACGGATGGCGGTGGGGAAGTTGGGTGTTGTAAGCACGCGGAGCCAACGGGTGAGATAGACCAGCACTTCGGGAGTTTCGCTGCTTGTCGGTCAATTTCGGCCACTGCCAGCAGAGATTTTGTATCGGGCCAAAACGGGGATGACGGGGGCGTCGGTATTGGGGTCAATGAGCAATTGGCTGAAATCGTATTTCACTGTACCCCTTCCTCTGGTTGAGCGTCTTTGAGAAATTCCTGCGGGAATTGTTCAGGCATATCGGCTTCAGTTTCGCTGTCAATTTCGTCTGGCATATTACTTAGATACGCCAAGGTCAACCACTTCTCTCGAGTCTCCTCGACTCCACCACATTCCCTTGGCAATGCGAGCGTCGGTGAATCCTGCCCAGCAAGTCGGCTTTTGTATATCGGTCGATTCATCGTCCCTCCTCTAAGACCGGCTGTAGTGATTTTTCTTCTTGTCCGCGTGGCGCTCGAGGCCTAGCTGAATCAATCGATCGATCAAATCTGCATATGGCAGTCCGGACGCAGCCCACAGCTTGGGATACATGCTGATGGAAGTAAATCCGGGCATGGTGTTGATCTCGTTCAGGTAAATCTTGCGCGCGTTGGGATCCATGAGGAAATCGACGCGCGCTAATCCCGAGCAGTCGACGGCTTTGAAGGCGCGCACCGCGAGTTCCTGGACT
Source organism: Candidatus Sulfotelmatobacter sp. (assembly GCA_030037515.1). Lineage (GTDB taxonomy): Bacteria > Acidobacteriota > Terriglobia > Terriglobales > Acidobacteriaceae > Sulfotelmatobacter. The sequence goes on along the minus strand of JASHRE010000425.1, from coordinate 376 downwards.
TTCTTGGTTTCTGCTCTCGTCAAGTTGGCGGGAATGATGAGCCGAGACCCTTCGTCAAGATATTTCGCGTTGTAATCGTAGAATTCTTTGCTGGGAACGATCTCGCCCGGAATCGAGGCGATGGGATCGTCGTTGCCGAGAACGGAGCATTCGATCTCGCGCGCTTTTTTCTTTGTTCCTCCCACCCCCTGTTCGATCACGATTTTGCGATCGAATTTCGCGGCTTCTTCAATCGCCGGTCCGAGTTCCTTGCGATTATGCGCTTTGCTGATTCCGACCGATGATCCCAAGTTAGCCGGCTTCACGAAGACGGGATACGTCAGCTTGCTTTCGACCAGCTTCTGAATTTTCTTCGCGTCTTTTGCCCACTCGCTTC